>JAFDXS010000175.1 GCA_018267795.1 Bacteroidota bacterium
TACAGGCTAAATATCATCGTAGTCTCGAGGTTATTCGCAGGCTGAAGGACGGTGGCATGCGCACCAAGAGCGGCATAATGCTGGGGCTCGGCGAAAAGCCGGAAGAGGTGCTGCAAAGCATGCAGGACCTCGCAGATAACGGTTGCGATGTCATAACCCTGGGCCAATACCTGCAGCCTACACAAAAGCACCTGCCGGTAGTACGTTTTGTACACCCTGATGAGTTTGCTTTCTTCAGGGAAAAAGGCTACGAAATGGGCCTCGACTACGTAGAAAGCGGCCCCCTGGTACGCTCATCTTACCACAGCGAACGCCATGTAATACCGGGCGCCGGCAGAAATAGCTGGAAAGCCTCCAAAATAGCAGAATAGCACTATATATAATACTGCAATGATGCCCTCATAACCCTTTGGTTTTGAGGGCATAGTTTTTTATGGTAGTTCTTAGAACGGTAATAACGGCATAGTATGGATATAGCAAACTACCTCAGGCGCATTAATTACAGCGGAACGGTTAAATGTGATTTGCAAAGCCTCAGCGCACTGCAATATCAGCACCTCATCAATATAGCATTCGAAGACGCAGACATTTTTTATGGCAGGCCTATAGCGCTTGATATTGCGTCATTCTACGAAAAGGTAGTAAATCATAAACGTGGCGGCTATTGTTATGAGCTCAACGGTTTATTCTACCAGTTGCTATTGAGCCAGGGTTTTGATGTAAGCATGATCTCAGCCAGGGTTGCCAACGGCAAGTCCTACGGCCCCGAGTACGATCACATGGCACTGCTGGTTAAAGTAAGCGATAAAGAATGGCTGGTAGATGTAGGTTTTGGTGATTTCTCCATGATGCCGCTTATGATTGAGCCCGGCATGATACAAAATGATGGCAGGCACTACTACCGCATACAGGATAAGGTAATGGTAGATGGCCGTGCTTACCTAAGCGTAGAAAAATGGAATAGCGCAACAAAGACCTTTAAGACAGAATATATTTTCACCACCAGGCCCCGCGCGTTGAGTTCTTTTGCTGCCATGCACACCTATCATCAAAGCTCGCCGGACTCTCATTTTGTCCGCAACTTCATCTGCTCCGTGCCTACAGCTAATGGCCGAATAAGCATAGTAAATAACAAGCTCATCAAAACAGAGAACGGTAAAAAAGAACCACACCTCATCAGCAGCGAGCTGCAAAGATTTTATTTGCTGCAAGACCTTTTCGGCATCGAACTGACAAAATCTACGATGGCTACAGCCCGGCTACCCAATACTTTTTATAATCAGTGAAGTGTAGGAATTGAGCTGTCAAATAATTTAAAACTGTCATTAGGATTAAGGCCAGCGACATAGCCGCCTTAGTAAATCCCACACCCTTATTATTTCCAATACCATTGGCAGTTATTTTGAAAAGAATGAAGGGATATTAAGCTTTCACTACTTTTTCTTACTATTCACAAATATATAGCCTTTCGCTCATGTCTCATAGTTGTTATTTACATCCTTGGCTTATCAAATAGTAAATTGGATTACCATTAAAAAGGCATTTGGTTCCAATCAATTAAAATTATTCCTTAATAGACACTCTTTTAGGTAATTTCGGATTATAAAAAATGTGTTAATTTCAGTTGTTTAACCCTATTGCAATTTATTTTAATTTGGTTCTATTTTCGACTATAATCAAAATTGAATGATAAAGAAATTAATTATTGAAAATTTTAGATGCTATAAAAAAACAGAAATTCATTTCAAAGATTTGACGATAATTGTTGGGAAAAATAATGCAGGCAAATCAACTTTAATTGAAGCTTTAAGAATATTATCAATAGTAGTTAATAGATGTAAATATATTGCATATACACAACCGCCTAGCTGGGTAAAACAAGATGAAACTGTTTTAGGCATTATTCCATCAATAGCAAATCTTAATATAACCAGTGCTAATATTTTTCATATGTATGGGGATGCCCCTGCAAAAATTATTGCAGAATTCGGTTGCGGTAGCCGTATTCATATCTTTATTGGTGAGGATGCCGAAATTTTCGCTACAATTTTTAATACAAATGGCTTGGCGGTAGAGTCGAAAAGTTTTGCAGCTGCATTAAACTTAGATGAAATTAATATTCTGCCTCAAATTGTTCCAATACAAAGAAATGAAACATTTATAGACTTTAAAACAGTCCAGAGAAATTTAAATACTAATCTAAGCTCTAGAAACTTTAGGAATCAAATTAATTATTATAAAAACGACTTCCCTAAATTTAAAGAATTGGCAGAGAGATCTTGGCCAGGGCTTTATATTCATGAGGATAATTTCAATAGAAGTCAAGGTGAATTGTTTCTTTATATCAAAGAAGGTGGCTTTGAATGTGAGATAGGTTTTAGTGGCCATGGTCTTCAAATGTGGTTACAAACGATTTGGTTTATTTCTCGATCAAGTCAAAATGCAACAATAATATTAGATGAGCCAGATGTATATATGCACGCAGACTTACAACGCAGGCTTATTAAACTTATTAAAAAAGACTTTAAGCAAATATTGATAGCTACACATTCCGTGGAAATTATGTCGGAAGTAGAACCTGAAAACATACTTCCAATAAATAGTGCAAAAGCAAAACAACAATATGCTAACAAATTGCCAATGGTCCAGAAGATATTAAACGAGATAGGAAGTATACATAATATTGAAATTGCTAGAATTTTCTCGCATAAAAAATTTTTAATTGTGGAAGGGGAAAAAGATGACATAAAACTACTGGATATATTTCAGTCGATTCTATTCCCAGAATCATTAGAATCATTTGAAACTCTACCTAAATCATTTGTTGAAGGTTGGGGTGGATGGCAAAAGGTTTTAGGGTCAACTAAAGTATTTAAGGATAATAAAGCAACAATAACCACTTACTGTATTTTTGATTCTGATTATCATTTGGAAGATGAAAAAAATTCAAGAAAGGAAGAAGCATTGAAAGAAGAGTTGAATCTTCATATTTGGCAAAGAAAAGAGATAGAGAATTATATTATTATTCCGACCGCTATAGTCCGATTAATAAAGAAAAAAAAGCCAAATGCTGAGATTTCTATTAAAGATGTTTCTGATCAAATTGATCAGATTTGTGAAAGTTGTAAGGAAGAGACAATTGAAGCTTTCGCTACCGAATACCAATCTCGATTAAAACAACAACTCACTCCGGCATTGCGAAACGCGAGACAATATGTTAATGATAGATGGAATTATAATAAACAACATCTTGTATCAGGGAAAAAAATAGTGAGCAGTATTTGTACCTGGTCATTAGATATTTATAAAGCGAATATCAACAAATTTAGCATTGCCCGAGAAATAATGGCTAGCGAAATTTGCAACGAAATGAAAGAAGTAATCTCAGCTATTGAAATGGAGCAAGAATTCCCGCGCTCGGCGTAGTTTTCAACTACCTCGTCATGGCAGCCAAACTCCTGATTGGCGGCAACAATTATGCAAGGTAACTGTCTCTTCCACTGGTTCAAGATAAAAAATTGCCTAGCTCTATTTACCCGGCTGTATATATTGTTGTATAGTTTTTACATAGTCTTCAAAAGCTTTAATCCCCTTTTTTGTAATAGAGCATTTGGTAAGCGGGTATTTTCCTTTAAAAGTTTTTTCAATTTTAATATAGCCTGCTTCCTGTAGTTTGTCCAGTTGCACGCTTATATTGCCTGCTGTGGCGTTCGTCTGCTCTTTGATAAAAGAAAACTCTGTCTCCTCTACTGATACAAGCAGCGAAACGATAGCAAGCCGCAACTGGGAATGCAATAATGGATCTAAGTCTTTGAACATAATGGGTTAGCGGGTTGTGTTTTATGCTGCTTTTTCACTGCTGCGCAGGATAATGCCGGGTATGATGAAAGCCACCAGCACACCTGCTGCCAATAAAAGTAACTGTATTTGGAAATCTACAAAGAAACCAACTATAGCCAGTATCCAGCAGCATATAGAGCCAAACAGAAACGCTTTTATTTTAAATGCGCCACCTGATACAAAGGTACTAAGTGCGTACAGGCATAAGATAACAGGGTAGGTGCCCAGGCCTAGTTTCTGAGAGAAGAAGATGATAATAAACAAGGAAATGCCGAATGCTATCCACATGTATATCAATACGGATTCTACATGGGTCTTTACCTTTTCTTTCTTTTTTTGTTTAGTGAGTATTATTAATTGAACGATGATGGCAGCAGGTATAAAAATAGCCCAGCCTATACCGTTATTGTCACTTTGATAGCGTATTAAAACAAATTGCAGCAAGCTTGCAAAAAAGACGGCTACTCCCCACAGTATGTAGTAGGGACTGTCATCGTAAAAGCGCCTTTGTGCAGTTTTTATCATCTGTGCGATGAGATCTAAATTCTGTTGATTTGAGTTTTCCATGTTAGTGTGATTTGTAAATATGCCACAAACGTAAAGTAGTTTATTTTATAAACCAAATTTGTTTTTAGAAAATTTATGCAATTATATTATTACAGCGGTATCGCCATATTTTACTATTCAACTTTACAGTTGCATATATCTTTGCTATATTTATGTCGTGCTTCTGGCTGTGTGCTAACCCTCGATCATTGCCTTACCACTACGGCACAAAATATTTTGAACGATTTAAACCGGAACAAGGTGGAACAACAATTTCAGGATATACGCGAGCAGCAAAAAGCCACATGGAATAAATTTTCCTCTGGCTGGAAGAAATGGGACGATCTCACAATGAACTTCTTAAAGCCTGTGGGTGATGAGATCATCAGGCAGCTTCACTTGAAAGATACAGATATTGTGCTGGATGTTGCTGCAGGCACAGGAGAGCCCGGTTTCACAATCGCAGCACAGCTTAAGGGTGGCAAGGTAGTCTTTAGCGATCTCTCTGATGAGATGTTGGCCATAGCGCGGGAAAAATCGGAAAGAAATGGTATCAGAAATGTTGACTTCATTCCCGGCGATGTTTGTGCACTGCCCTTTGAAGATAATACTTTTGATGCAGTAAGCTGTCGCTTTGGTTTCATGTTTTTCCCTGATATGCTATTGGCTGCAAAAGAAATGATGCGCGTACTAAAGCCGGGTGGCCATATCGCAACATCAGTTTGGGGAGCGCCGGAAAAAAACTTTTGGATTACGGCAATAATGGGTGCTATCAATAGGAACATGAACCTGCCGGCTCCTCCCCCCGGTGCCCCTGGCATATTTCGCTGTGCAAAGGACGGCTTCATTGCCGACCTGTTCGCTCAGGCAGGCTTGAAAAATATATCAGAAAAGGAAATTACCGGCATGCTCGATTGCCAAACAACCGATGCTTATTGGAATTACATGACCGATATAGCCGCACCCGTAGTTGCCGCATTAAGCCAGGCCGACGATAACACAAAAGACAAGATCAGGAACGAAGTACATCAGTTGCTGAATGATAGGTACACTAATGGCAGCATTTCCATAAGCTCCAGCGCCACCATAACTAGCGGACAGAAATAAAAAAACATGTTCGGTGTAGTCTTCCTCTACCTTGCACCCGTAGTCAATCTCCTGATTAGGTCAACCCTACTGGTCCAAGCTTCCTTGCTTGAACCATATATTGCCGCAAGGTGAATAAGCATAAAATATTCCTGCTCTTGAATAGATTTGATAGGGAGCCACAAATACAAACACTGAAATCAATTTTTCCGCAACAACAAAAGCCATCGGAGTTAATTAGCTTGGCAGCGCAGTAGCACTGTTGCTGATAGCAGCACCAACCGGAAAAAAGGAAGCTTTTTTTTCCGGCGGCTTTCTTTTGTTACTTTTCTTTTCCGCAAAAGAAAAGTAA
>JAFDXS010000176.1 GCA_018267795.1 Bacteroidota bacterium
GACAGATAGAATATGGTAAGCAACGCAATGTCTTCTGGGGTATTTCAGAATCCGGCTACAATATGGTTGATGCTAATTTCAACTATCAATACCGTGCGTTCGGTGTACCGGGCTTAGGACTAAAACGTGGCCTTGCTGAAGACCTGGTTATTGCACCTTATGCCTCTGTCATGTCATTAATGGTTTTGCCGGAAGATGCCTGCGCCAATTTGCAAAAACTATCGGAAGCTGGCTTTGAAGGGAGATATGGTTTTTATGAAGCCATAGATTATACACCGGCACGTTTACCTCGTGGTCAGTCTAATGCTGTCATTCGTTCTTTCATGGTGCATCATCAGGGCATGAGCTTACTCTCGCTTGCTTATATGCTGCTGGACCAGCCCATGCAAAAACGCTTTGAAGCCGAGCCGCAATTCCAGGCTACCTTATTGCTTTTACAGGAACGTGTGCCACAGATCACTTCTTTCTTCTCTCACACTACGGATATCGCAGAAATAAACCCTGTAGCTGTAGAGGCAGAAATGCGCATCATTAATACGCCAAACACAGCGGTGCCTGAAGTTCAGCTATTATCTAACAGCAGGTATCATCTTATGATTACGAATGCAGGTGGCGGATACAGTCGTTGGAAGAACCTGGCTATTACACGCTGGCGCGAAGATCCTACCTGTGACAATTGGGGTACATTCTGCTACATACGCGATTTAGAAGATGGTAATTTCTGGTCCACTTCACATCAGCCTACACTACAGCAGCCAAAAAATTATGAGGCTGTATTCTCACAGGGTCGAGCAGAATTCCGGCGCAGGGATGCCAGCATCGAAACACATACAGAAATAGTAATATCTCCGGAAGATGATATAGAAATGCGTCGCGTGCATATTTCTAATCGCTCACGCAGGCGCCGCTGGCTGGATATTACAAGCTATGCAGAAGTAGTGCTTGCACCTGCTGCCGCAGACAATATGCACCCGGCTTTCAGTAAGCTATTTATACAAACCGAAATTCTGGCGCATAAGTATGCAATTCTATGTACTCGCCGTCCGCGTTCTAAAGACGAACAGCCGCCATGGCTTTTCCATCTTATGACTGCTACCGGTGGCACTATACAGGAAGTTTCTTATGAAACCGACCGTATGAAGTTCATCGGTCGCGGCAATACAGTTGCCAATCCATGTGCCATGGCGGTATCAGATGCCCTGAGTGGCAGCCAGGGCTCCGTGCTCGATCCCGTTGTGGCCATCAGGTATAAAGTATTGCTGGAACCGGAAGAAACAATAACGGTGGATATGATAATGGGGGTAACTGAAACCCGGGATGCCAGCCAGGCCCTCATCGAAAAATACCAGGACAAACATCATAAAGATCGTGTACTCGAATTAGCATGGACGCATAGCCAGGTTATCCTTAGGCAAATAAATGCCACCGAGGCAGATGCACAATTATATAGCCGCCTTGCAAGCTCTGTTATATATACTAACCCTGTGCTGCGTGCAGAGCCTTCTATTCTCATAAAAAACAAGAAAGGGCAACCCGGTCTTTGGAGCTATTCTATATCAGGTGATTTGCCTATTGTATTGCTTCAGATAGAAGACGCTTCTAATATTGACCTTGTAAAGCAACTCGTGCAGGCACATGCATACTGGCGCCTGAAAGGGCTTGAGGTAGACCTTGTTATTTGGAATGAAGATCATGGCGGTTATCGCCAGGTGCTGCAAAACCAGATATTGGGTCTCATCGCAGCAACTATAGGCATAGATGTTACAGACAGGCCCGGTGGCATCTTTATTCGCCAGGCAGATCAAATATCAAACGAGGACAGGATATTGCTGCAAACGGTAGCCCGTGTTATTATTTCAGATAGCAAAGGCTCCCTCGAAGACCAGGTAAACAGGAAGCAATCTGCCAGGACAGGCATCCCTCATCTTACTACTATACAATCTCATACACCACAGCTCACATCGGTGCAGGAACCTAATGATCTAACGTTCTTCAACGGCATGGGTGGCTTCACACCTGATGGTCAGGAATATGTCATTGTCACCAGGCCAAATCAGCCAACACCTGCTCCTTGGTCCAATGTCCTGGCCAATGCGCATTTCGGCTCTGTAATATCGGAAAGCGGGCAGTCTTATAGCTGGACGGAAAACGCACATGAGCTGCGTTTAACGCCATGGCATAATGACCCTGTAAGCGATGCAAGTGGAGAAGTATTCTATCTTCGCGACGAAGAAACAGGACATTTCTGGTCGCCTATGCCACTACCCGCTGCCGGGCGCTCACCATATATTATTCGTCATGGCTTTGGCTATAGCGTATTTGAGCATAGCGAAGACGGTATTCATTCTGAAGTGACTGTATTTGTGGACATATATGCTACTATTAAATTCACAACTATAAAACTCCGCAACAACTCAGGCAGAACGCGTCGCATCTCTGCCACCGGTTATGTAGAATGGGTCCTTGGTGATCTTAAACCTAAGACTTCGATGCACATTATCACTGAGCTTGATTATAACACCGGCGCTATACTGGCTAAAAACCCTTACAATCTTGAATTTGGGAATAAGGTTGCTTTTTTCGATGCTGATGATGGCTCCCGTACCTTTACCTGCGACCGTACTGAATTCATAGGCCGCAATGGCACGCTTGCAAGACCGGATGCCATGAGCCGCACTAAACTTTCAGGTCGCCTGGGTGCTGCTCTGGATCCTTGCGCAGCCATACAGGTTACTTTTTCTTTAACAGATGAGCAGGAAAAAGAAATAGTCTTCCGCCTGGGCACAGCCAGAGACGCAAATGAAGCCAGCGTATCCGTACGCAATTTTCGAGGTCCTATAGCCACAGTTGATGCACTTGAAAAAGTAAAGAAATACTGGCAGCGTTCCCTTGGTGCCTTGCAAGTGGAAACACCTGACAAAGCTTTCAATACTCTTGCCAACGGTTGGCTTACCTACCAGGCATTGGCTTGCAGGCTACGCGCACGTAGTGGCTATTATCAGTCTGGCGGCGCCTATGGCTATCGCGATCAGTTGCAGGATGTTTTATCATTGATGCATACGGAAGCACACCTTAGTCGCGAGCAAATAATTCTTTGCGCTTCACGCCAGTTCAAAGAGGGCGACGTGCAGCATTGGTGGCATCCACCTACGGGGCGTGGTGTTCGTACCCGTTGCTCAGACGATTTCTTATGGTTGCCTTTCGTTACAGCCCGGCACGTAATGGCAACAGGCGATACAGGTATGCTCGATGAGGACATACCTTTCCTGGAAGGTCGTTTACTCAATCCAGACGAAGAATCTTATTACGATATGCCGCTGCAGTCAGACCAGTCTGCCAGCCTGTATGAGCACTGTGTACGCGCCATAAGACATGGGCTCAGTTTCGGTGAGCATGGCTTACCACTCATGGGGTCCGGTGACTGGAACGACGGTATGGACCGGGTAGGCATTCACGGCAGGGGCGAAAGTGTATGGCTTGCATTTTTCCTGTACGATGTCCTGGTTCATTTTGCACAAATAGCCCGTATCCATAATGATCCCGATTTTGCAGCACACTGCGAACAACAAGCAAAAGATTTAAAAGAAAATATAGACAAGCATGCATGGGATGGCAATTGGTATCGTCGCGCTTATTTCGATAGCGGCGAACCGCTTGGCACTGCCTCAGCACTTGAGTGCCGCATAGATTCTATTTCCCAAAGCTGGTCTGTGCTCTCCGGCGCTGGTGATCCTGAACGTTCGCTCATGGCAATGGCTGAAGTAGATAAGCGTCTGGTACGCCGCGACATTGGTATTATCCAGTTATTGGATCCTCCATTCGACAAAACAGATACTGATCCCGGTTACATAAAAGGGTATGTACCAGGGGTGCGTGAAAATGGTGGTCAATATTCACATGCTGCCATCTGGACAACCATGGCCTTCGCCCGCCTTGGCGACAGGGAGCGTGCCTGGGAGCTGCTAAACATGATTAACCCCATCAATCATGGCAACTCTCCGGAAAGTATTGCTACCTACAAAGTCGAACCGTATGTACTTGCAGCAGACGTATATGCTGTCTCTCCCCATACCGGCCGTGGTGGCTGGACATGGTACACAGGCTCTGCAGGCTGGATGTACCAACTCATCATAGAATACATCCTTGGCCTGAAGCGCGAAGTAGATAAACTCACCTTTCATCCTTGCGTCCCTGCAGATTGGGATAGTTACAAATTAAATTATCGCTATCGCAACACCACTTATCACATCACCGTTACGCAAAGCAAGGGACAGGGTGAAATGCAGGTAAGGGTAAATGGCAATCTTCAGCCGGATAACAAAGTTCCTTTCGGCGATGATGGAAAGGAACACAATGTGGAGATTCAAATTTTCTCCTAACCGTTATAATCCATTTCTATTTATATATAAGCAGGCATGCGCCTGCTTATTTTTATTATTGCATCTATTGCAATTTCTTATTTTTGACATAACACACTACATTCCTATATGAGCACAGTCCCTGCCACAAAACGAATTGCTTCTATTGATATCCTGCGGGGTATAGTAATGGTCATTATGGCACTGGACCACGTGCGCGATTATTTCTCCAATTTCAAAGCTTATGACGCGCTGGACTTGCAGCATGCCAGTACACCCATGTTCTTCACCCGTTGGATTACGCATTTCTGTGCGCCTGTATTTGTCTTTCTTTCAGGTACAAGTGCATACTTATCTATAAGTCGTGGCAAAACGAAAAGGGAAGCATCTTTATTTCTACTTTCACGCGGCTTATGGCTCATTATTCTTGAGTTAACAATTGTTCGCTTTGGCTGGCAGTTCAATATAGACTACAGCCTTGTCTTTGTACAGGTTATTTGGGCCATTGGCTGGAGCATGATTTTTCTTGCACTGTTTATATTCTTACCACTGCCACTTATTGCAACCATAGCATTGATCATCATTTTCGGCCACAATGCCCTTGATAACATTCACGCTGAAGCTTTCGGTTCCTCTGCCCCTTTCTGGAATGTCATCCATGAACAGGGACAGATTGCTTATGGCAATCACAATACGTTCTTTGTACTCTACCCGCTCATCCCCTGGATCGGCGTTATGGCAGCAGGCTATTGCTTCGGAACTATCATGAAAAAACCGGAACAACAAAGGAACAAAATGCTCTATACTATTGGCATCACTTCGTTGGTGCTCTTCTTTGTGCTGCGTGCTACAAACATCTATGGCGATCCATTCCCGTGGCAACCACAATCCACTTGGGGCAGAACCGTATTAGCCTTTATCAAATGTCATAAATACCCGCCCTCACTGCTCTACCTGCTCATGACTATTGGTATCGCCATTACATCCATGCCTTTATTAGAAAAGTTAAATAATGGTATCGGCAGATTCTTTACAGTATACGGTCGTGTGCCCATGTTCTATTATGTATTGCACATCTATCTCATTCATAGCATGGCGCTCCTCACCGGGCTTATACTTGGCTTCCCATCCCATATTTTCACCGACAATGGCGCCATATTCAGGCCGGATAATGGTTGGGGATTCTCATTACCTGTTGTGTACGCCTACTGGGCTGCTACGGTATTAATTCTCTACTATCCGTGCCGTTGGTTCATGAAGGTAAAAGCAACGAATAAAAAATGGTGGTTAAGCTATCTATAGCATTGTTTATCCATGACTAAGTATTTCGCCATCTGCCATTTCTATTATGCGGTCAGATTTATGTGCAAAATCCTCATCATGTGTTACAGTAATAATGGTTTGCCCCATCTCTTTTGATAGCTTCTGAAACATCTCAAATACCACTTGCGTA
>JAFDXS010000177.1 GCA_018267795.1 Bacteroidota bacterium
CGGCATGTAGCAGGACATATACGTCATCAATACTACTAATGCCACCGCCTACAGTAAAGGGAATATTTATATTCCGTGCTATTTCATTTACCAGGTTGACAAACGTTTTTCTTTTTTCGTTAGTAGCTGTAATGTCAAGAAATACAAGTTCATCAGCTCCTTCATTTGCGTAATAGGCTGCAAGACTCACAGGGTCACCCATGTCCTTCAATTGTTCGAAATTTATCCCCTTCACCACCTTGCCATCCTTTATGTCCAGGCAGGGAATTATTCTTTTGGTAAGCATGTCAACTATCTTATTTTTTTAATGTTGAAAGATCGATAAGGCACTCGTACCACGCTTTGCCGATAATGGCACCACTACAGCCAGATTTTTCGAGCTCTTCTATATCCTTAATACCAGATACGCCGCCACTGGCAACAAGTGAAATGGAAGGGAAAGCCTGTATGATATCTTTATATAGTTGTACTGATGGCCCTTGCAGCATGCCATCTTTTTTAATGTCAGTACAGAAAAAATGTTTTAGTCCTGCCCTGTAAAAGCATTCAATAAAATGAAAGATATTGCAATCAGTAAGCTGCTGCCAGCCATTAATAGCAACCTTATAATCCATAACATCTGCACCAATAAATATCTTGTCAGCGCCAAAGCTGTTAGCCCATTGTAATACCCTTTCAGGTTGCTGCATTGCGATGCTCCCAATATTTATCATTTGCGCACCTGCATTTAATGCGGCTAATACATCTGCCTCCGTTTTTATACCACCACCATAGTCTATTTGCAGGCTGGTTTGCCGGGCAATTTCAACAAGCGTAGCCACATTTACCATTTTGCCTTGCCGGGCGCCGTCAAGATCTACAATATGCAAACGCCTTATGCCTGCTGCCTCTATCTTTTTTGCAGTCTCTACTGGCGAACTATTATATATGGTGCCTGAAGCGAAGTCGCCTTGCGATAGCCTTACACACTTGCCGTCTATTATGTCAATTGCCGGAATAATCTCTATCATAGCGCTATGAAGTTTTCAAGTATTTTTTGTCCTGCTTTAGCTGATTTCTCAGGGTGAAATTGTACTGCATAAAAATTGTCTTTCTGCAAGGCAGCGCTGTATTTACCCCCATAGTCAGTACTTGCAATGGTATTTTCATTTATGGCAACATAATAGCTGTGGACGAAGTACATATATTCATTTTCGCTTACGCCATTAAATATGGATGTCTTAAGATCACTCACATTATTCCAGCCCATTTGTGGGATTTTCATTGCTCCTTTAAACTGTTTGACTGTTTGTGGGAAAACACCCATGCAGCCTGTTTGGCCTTCTTCAGAAAAAGCACATAACAACTGCATACCAAGGCAAATGCCAAGTAGTGGTTGATTTAGTTCTTTTATTACCCTATCAAGATTGCGCTCTATTAGGTATTGCATAGCAGTTGCCGCAGCACCCACACCAGGAAATATAACTTTGTCTGCACTTCTTATTTCCATAGCATTGTCACTTAATATGGCATTAATGCCAATTTTTTGCAGTGCGATATCAACAGAGCAGATGTTGCCAGCATTGTATTCGATAATTACCACCTTCATAATATTCCTTTTGTAGTAGGTATGCTTAAATTGTTACTATCTGCCCTTACTGCCATTTTTATAGCCTTTGCAAATGCTTTGAATATTGCCTCTATTTTGTGATGCTCGTTAATTCCCACCGCTTTTATATTAAGATTACATTTTGCACCATCACTGAATGACTTAAAAAAATGAAAAAACATTTCAGTTGGTACCTTGCCTATGTATTCTCTATTGAATGTTGCATCCCATTCTATCCAGCTGCGTCCGCCAAAGTCTATTGCCACTTGCGCCAGGCAGTCGTCCATAGGCAGGCAATAGCCAAACCTTTCAATTCCTGCTTTGTTTCCTAAGGCTTGCAGGAATGCTTCTCCTAACGCAATGCCGGTATCTTCTATCGTATGGTGCTCATCTATGAGTAAGTCGCCTTTTGCAGTAAGGTCAATATCAGTTTGGCTGTGCTTTGCTAACTGCTCCAGCATGTGATCGAAGAAGCCGATTCCTGTACTTATGTTATACTTGCCAATACCATCCAGGGTTAATGTTATATCTATAACTGTTTCCAGAGTTGCTCGTGAATAGACAACCCTTCTATATTGGTTCTTAAGAAACAAATAGATTTCATCCCAGTTATTGGCTATCAGGTTTATTTGTGTTGAGATGTCGTTAAGAATATCATAGTTGCGAATAAAGATTTTTCCTGCTTTTAAATTATCCGCAAGTATCATATCTGTAGCTCTATCACCTATCACGTAAGAGTTTGCCAGATCATAGTCGCCGTTCAGATATTCCTTTAAAAGGCCGATTCCGGGCTTTCGTGTGTCTAACCCTTCATGCTCAAATGAACGGTCTATATGAATGGCTTTAAAGGTTATTCCTTCAGAGCTGAATATTTCCAGCATTTTTGATTGTACCGTATTGAAACGATCTTCAGGATATGCATCTGTTCCGAGCCCATCCTGGTTAGTAACCATTACCAGCTGATAGTTCATTTCTTTTGAGATGCGGTATAGGTTGCGGATAACGCCGGGTAAAAAGCTTAATTGCTCCAGGGTGTCTACCTGGAAAGTGATTGGAGGCTCATTTATTAAAGTTCCATCGCGATCTATAATCAGCAATTTCTTTTTCATTATTTATATTCTTTCAAAACGGTTAATAAAAATTCGTTTTCTGCAAAGCTGCCAATGGTTATTCGAAGGCAATTATCACAGAGCGGTTGATTACTTCTGTTGCGCACCACCACTTTATGTTGCAGCAGGTAATTGTAAACATCGTTGGCATTCTTCACCTTTACTAATAGAAAGTTTGCATCTGATGGATATACTATTTCTACAACCTTGTCCAATTTGCAAAGTGCTGTCGTGAGATATTCGCGTTGTTGCGTTATCTTATTTATACTATTTTTTAAATCTTCTGTGTCAGATAGCTTTTGAGATACTATTTGCTGGGTTGAGTGGTTAATATTATAAGGTGCCTTTATCTTATTGAGAACAGCAATGACTTCTTTGGATGCGTATGCGGCGCCCATGCGTAATGCTGCGAGCCCCCATGCTTTTGAAAAGGTTTGCAATATCACCATGTTTGGAAATTCTTTTAATCTTGAAATCCACGAATTTGCTTGCCCAAAGTCAATGTATGCCTCATCAATAACAATGAGTCCATTAAAGGAGTTAAGTAAGGTTTCAATGTCTTTTTCATTTAAAAGATTCCCCGTTGGATTGTTAGGAGAACAAATAAATATGAGTTTTGTTTGTGCGTTTATTTGTTCGAGTATACCAGGTACATCAAGCTGGAAGTTTTCTTTTAAAATCACTTTCCGGACACTAATATCATTGATCTGTGCTGCAACTTCATACATGCCGTATGTAGGCGGGCAAATAATAATATTATCCTTACCTGGAGTGCAGCACATACGTATTAGCAGGTCTATTGCTTCATCGCTACCATTTCCTAAAAAGATATCATTAGGCTGAATATTTTTTAATTCACTGATACGCTTTTTTACTTCTTTCTGTAGAGGGTCAGGGTATCTATTATAATTAGAGTCGCCGATGTCTGCAATGCTATTTTCATTAGCGTCAAGCAATATGGTGGCTTGCCCGCTAAATTCTGACCTTGCAGAAGAGTAGGGGATTAGTTGCTGTATATTCTGTCTTATAAGTTTTTCAAGACTAAAGCTGTTCATATACTTGGTTTGTTCTTATTGTTATTGCATTAGCATGTGCATCAAGGCCTTCGGCCAATGCCATTTGCTTTACTGTGTCACTTATGGATTGCAGCCCATTTTGGCTGAGCTTTTGAAAGGTGATTTTTTTTATGAAGCTATCCAGTGATACTCCACTATATGCTTTGGCAAAGCCATTTGTCGGCAGCGTGTGATTCGTCCCTGTTGCATAGTCGCCAGCGCTCTCTGGGGAGTAATTACCCAGAAATACTGAGCCTGCGTTTATTACATCATTAGCCAGCGAGTCGCTATTGCTGCATGATATAATAAGGTGTTCAGGTGCATAATCATTTAGTAATTCAATGCCTTCGGAAAGATCTTTTACCAGTATTGCTTTGCTGTTTGCAAGGGCTTTAGCAGCTATTTCCTTCCTGGGCAATGCATCAATTTGCATTGCTATACATTCGTTTACTTCGTTTATTACATTTTCATTGTCAGTTACTAGCAATGTTTGGGAGTCTATGCCATGCTCTGCCTGTGATAATAGATCGGCAGCTACAAATTCCGGCCTGCAGCTTTCATCCGCCAATACGGCTACCTCTGATGGCCCTGCAGGCATATCAATAGCAATACCTTCCGCAGCAAGAAGCATTTTGGCACAGGTGACATAACTATTCCCAGGACCGAATATTTTATACACTTTTGGGATGGAAGCAGTGCCATAAGCCATAGCCCCTATTGCCTGTACGCCACCCGCTTTATAAAGCTGTGATATGCCGAGCTGTTTTGCAGCATATAAAATTGTTGGACTAATAGCGCCATTTCTATCTGGCGGGGTACAGACAATTATTTCTCTGCAACCAGCCAGTTGGGCCGGGATAGCCAACATAAGTAATGTAGAAAATAGAGGAGCTGTCCCCCCGGGAATATATAAGCCTACCTTCTCTATGCCTACAGATTTACGCCAGCATGTTATGCCAACAGCTACTTCTACTACATTTGCCTGTTCAGCTTGTGCGGAATGAAACAGGGTGATGTTTTTAATGGCAGTATCAATAGCTTGTCTAAGGTTTATATCTGTTTCCTCAGCCATATTCCATTCATTATCAGTCACCCTAAAGCCACTCAGTGATGGGCCATCAAATTTTTGTGTATAAAAGCTTAGCGCATTATCGCCATTAACTTTAATGTCATTTAAAATCTCTTTTACTGATACCACTATACTCGCATAGTCATTTGCAGGGCGTTTCAATAGTTCCTGCCATGTATTACGTGCCGGGTACTTTATTATTTGTATCATAAGATCATTTTTTCTATTGGCGCTACCAGTATACCCTGTGCGCCAAGTTCTTTTAAGGTTTCTATTATATTCCAAAAGTCATCTTCCTGTACTACCGAGTGCAGCGAGCTCCATCCCGGTGTTGCTAAAGGAAGTATGGTGGGACTTTTCATGCCCGGAATGATATTTGAGATGGCTTCTATTTTATCATTAGGGGTGTTCAGTAAAATATATTTATTGCGTTTTGACTTTTTTACTGCCTGTATCCTAAATATTAATTGCTTCAGAATAGCCGATTTCTCGGGTGATAGGCCTTTGTTGCCTATAAGCACTGCTTCTGAATTTAATACCAGCTCTGTTTCTTTTAGGTTATTTTGCAGTAGTGTACTGCCCGAGCTTACAAGATCACATATAGCATCTGCAAGCCCGATACCTGGAGCTATTTCTACTGAACCACGTATTTCGTGTATCTCAGCCACTATATTGTTCTTTTTCAAAAAGGCACTGAGAAGTGAAGGATAGCTGGTGGCGATTTTTTTATTGTTCAACCACGAAGCGCCTGTATATACCTCTTTAGCTGGAACTGCGATAGATAGTCTGCATTTAGCAAAACCTAATCTTTCTAGCTCAGCTACCACTCTAGTGCTTTCCAATACCACATTTTCGCCTACTATACCTATATCAGCTACAGCATCCTGCACGTACATAGGTATATCATCATCCCTCAGGAATAAAACCTCTAAAGGAAAATTGAGGGCTTGTGTACACAGCTT
>JAFDXS010000178.1 GCA_018267795.1 Bacteroidota bacterium
TCCGCGGCATCGCCCAGGCCATGCTTTTTAGCAAGCTGTATCAGGCGGTGTGCATCAAATGAGTTAGCTATTACAGCCTTATCAAAGTTGTAGGTGAGCCCTGCATCGGCAGCCATCTGAGTTACATGGCTGTGCATTTGTTTGCTTTGTTCCAGCGACATGCCTTTTCGCTCTGCCAGGTACTCATACAGGCTCTTGCCTTTTTGCGCCTGTATAGTAGGATCCAGCTGAAAGCTATGCCATACCAGTTGTACATCATCTTTATGTTCAAACCCTTCAAGCGCTGCTTCCAGCCTGCGCTTACCTATATAGCAAAAGGGGCACATTATGTCTGACCAGATATCTATTTTCATTGTTTACCTCACTGTTCTATTACAAGATAAAGGTAGGTACATCTATTATAATGGCAGTTATATCCTTATAGGCAGTAACTATTTTCTTCTTTTGCCGCGCGATGTTAAACCCAGTGCATAATTAAGCTGCACAATTATTATGAGGGCAATACTAAGATAAGTACTTATAAAACACAGCAATGCACCCAATGCATAAAGGGCCTGTGCCATAATAATGCGCCTACGCAGGGCTTTATTTACAGCTATTGTTTCCGGTAAATTATTCTCTACATATCCCCGTTTCCAGGCATATACCCATTGTATATACACTATCAGCCCCAGCAGGAAAATGTTTAGCCAATAAAGCCCTATAGAAAAACGATAGCTGAAATGCTCGCTCAAAAAAGCAGTAGTAAACGGCACAAGGCTCACTACCATCAGAAAAAATAAAGCGACCCATGTCAGGTCGCGATCACTTCTTTTTATATAATTGTATTGCAGTGATTGCCCGTTCCAGAAAATACCTAGGGTCATAAAACTGGTAAAATAAGTCAGCAGTTTAGGAGTAAGGAAACAGAAGGCCATCATCACATCATGCTCCGAATGTATCGCTTCTCTTAATGGCACATGTATATCCAATACCAGCAGTGTCATTGCCACTGCAAACACCCCATCACTTATTGCTTCTATCCTACTTATTCTTTGCCCTGCTATTTCATTATAAGTTTTTTCCTGTTCAGGCATAGTATATGTCTTCTATAGGCAATAAAAGTACGCAAGCTTATGAAAGTATTAAATAGTGTTAAACCAGCTAACAGAATAGTTTCGGTTACTTTATTTCCTGACCATCTTTGCCCATTCTTTCGGCTTCACACCATAAGACATCAATTTGCCGTTCACAAAACAAAAAGACTTATTTAGGCTACCCATTAATCCAAAATGCTCATTCACTTGTCTTATAGCATCAACAGTATTATGGCCATAGCAGCTATCGGCAAGTACAAACAATTTATCTTTTAATTGGTATTTGTTCATAAACCCATACGCCCTGTTATACAAATAGGCATCAAGCAGCATTACGAACTTATAGTCGGGGTGATCGTTTTTAAAATTCTTCATGTAATACACTGCACTATCATTTGCGCTACAGCTTACACTCCATATATAAATAAATATCTTATCATTCTTTATTATCAAGGTATCAATATCACTATTGCATGCCTCCATTATATATGGGTCTTTATAGTTTTCTGCAAATGGCCTTTCTGTAGAGTCGTAATTGAAATGTATATAATGACTGTTGCCTTTACCAAAGGCTTTATACAAGTTGCCGTTATGCTCAATGGAGCAACCTGCCAGAATAATAATAATGCTAAATAAAATTAACCTTGACATAGAAGAGATTGGGGGAATTATTAATTTAATATGCTGTAAATGCAACAGATACCATGCCTGCATGCTTACCATCAGGGTCTGCTACTATAGGATATACACCGGGTGTTAGTATTACAGTTTTATATCCCATAAAGGCAGCCATATCACTGGGCAATGTTATAGGGTCATCCACTGTAAAATTGTTGTCGGGAGAAGTTTTTTCAATATTGTAATGAATAATAAGGTTATGGCCATCAACTTCTACGTCAGCAGTAGATTCTCCATCACCGGCAGTTGATATTATATCTTCATCGCCTATCTGCCACCACAGAAAGTTTCCACGAACATTACATATACCATGCCCGTCGCAGCCGCGATGACCATCGCTCCAATGAAGGTTAATAGTGTACCATGGAGCAGCGTAAGAAGAAATACTAATCATTGATAATAGTATTCCTAAAAGAACAATTTTACTTTTCATAATTCTTGATTAAGGTTTTTTGAAAAATTAGTGATAGTTAATTCCCCCAATTCAAAACAATATATATAAAATAAGTTTAAAAACTCTTTTTATTATGAGGTTATTTTTAATTATTAAATGTCAGTTAATAAACTGTTGCAATTAACTAACATTTATATCCGTACAGACCTATTTCAGACTACCCGAACTCTTCTCCAAATACTTTTCCGATAACAATACATAATACCTGCGAGGCAAATTTGATTGTTTCGTCACGCTCAGATCTTCCTATCATTTTTTACACAGAATAGACAGACTTGTCTATTTACAAAAAATACTTTTACCTTTGTGCTATGACTGCAAATAATGTGCACGATAAAATAGTAGATGTAGCTTTTCGTCTTTTTTATGAGCAGGGCTACAACCGCACAGGTATCAACCAGGTTATTGAGGAGGCTGGTATAGCCAAGGCTTCGCTGTACAATCATTTTTCTTCCAAAACAGATTTGCTGCTGGCATACCTACATCGTTTCAATGATCAATGGTTTTCGGGAGCCGATAAATTATTGGCTACCTTCAGTGATCCTAAACAGAAGCTCCTGGCCATTTTTGACTATAGGATCAACAATCAGCGTAAAGGCGGTTATGGCGGCTGTGCTTTTATAAAGATCAGTGCCGAGTTAGACAATAGCGAGCCGGAAGTAACAAAACTGGTGGCAGCTAATAAAGAACGTTTGCGCATTTATATACACAAGCTCGCAGTGCAGGCTAACGAGTCGCATATATTATCAAACGAAGCACTTACAGACCTTATTTTCCTACTCATGGAGGGCGGCCTTAGCAGCGCTCCTATCTTCCGGAATACAAAGGACCTTGAAAGCGCTAAAAAAATAGTAAAGAAACTACTCTAAATTTTTTTGAATAGTAAATAGACAGACTTGTCTATCTAAAATAAAAATATGAAACAAAATGATTCAAAGCTGGCTGCATTGCTTATAGTGCTCACAGCACCACTCCTATCCGTTATCGATGTGTTTATTATCAATGTCGCTATCCCTACTATTAAGCGTGGGATAAATGCCACAGATGCAGAACTGCAATTAGTTATCGCCGGCTATCTCTTAGGGTACGCATCTTTCCTTATCACAGGCGGCCGCATGGGTGATCATTATGGGCGCAAAAAGGTCTTCATCTGGGGTATGTTCTTTTTCACGCTCACATCCTGCCTTTGTGGTTTGTCCAATACGCCTTTGCAGCTCAATATCGCACGCTTCTTTCAGGGCATCAGCGCATCATTCATGGTGCCACAAACCATTGCCTATATACAGGTGCTGTTCCAGCAGCCCAGGGCAAGGACCAAAGCCCTCGCCTGTTTTGGCATTACCCTTGGCATTGCATGTATCATCGGCGAGTTCCTCGGCGGCTTTTTTTCTTACTATCATTTTGCCATTCCCGGCTGGCGTTTAATATTTTTTATCAATTTACCGGTAGGTATTCTGTCCCTGTTCGCCGCGCTACGCTACCTTACCGAAACAGAAAAACATCAAAGCACTCGCTTCGACTACAGCGGTGTGTTGCTGCTCACCGTAGCGCTTGTATGTCTTATCATCCCCCTCATACAAGGCCGCGAATTGCACTGGCCTTTCTGGATCATTGTACTTCTCGTCTTTTCACTCCTGCTCTTCTTTATATTTTTCAGAGACCAGAAAAAGAAGCTACAGCAAAACAAACCGCTGCTCATCAATATCCAGCTCTTTCGCTTCAAGGATTTTAATATCGGCCTGCTTTGTCTTGCACTGGTATTTATAGTCAACAACTCATACCTCCTCATCAGCACCATATTTTTACAAAGTGGTTTGCATATTAATCCTTTTGCTACCGGCAATGCATTTGTTATTTATGGTTTGGGCTTCGGCGTATCTTCCGTATTGGCTACCAGGGTAGCAGCACAGTATAGCAAGTATCAATTGCTGTTTGGTGTCAGCCTCATGCTACTATCACTATGCCTGCAGGTGCTTAGTTTCAGCAGCGCATCCTTTGGGTACACTACACTATGTGCCTGGCTTGCGGTCTATGGCTTTGGCTGGGGTTTTGTATTGCCATCATTGCTCAATGTTTCTCTGCGTAGCGTGCCTGTATCATTTGCAGGCACAGCCTCAGGTCTATACTCTACCTTCCAGCAAACGGCATCAGCCTTAGGCGTATCAGTTATAGGCGGCATATTTTTCGGCGTTCTTGGCAAGCAGTCCAGCATATCAGCCTATGTCAACGCTTTTCAATTTGCCACTTACCTCGATATTGCAGGTCTTGCCATTACCTGTGCATTGATACTCGCATTACCCAAAGTAGCGGTAAGTACAGAAATGCACTTTGCAGAATAACTGCATTATGCGAGCGCTATCAATTCAAATATTTCATATATTGCTTTAAGTTAAAGCACCCTTATGAGAGCAATCATCATACCCTTGATGCTGCTTATTGCTATGCCTTTTGCCAGGGCATTTGCACAGCATCACAATGAACTATATTTATCTGCAGGCGTCGTTACTCCGGACGAGATAAGCGGCTGGGAAGGCAGAGGTGGCATAATGACAGGCTATATCTCTTCGCCTACACTTACCACCCACGCATTATTTCTTACCTACCGGCGTACATTCTCTAAAAGATTTTCGCTAGGCATTACTGCCGGTATCGACAATGAGACAGGGGAACTGTCTTATGGCAATCCTAAAGAAACCGGACAGGTTGAAGGCACAAGTGGCTACTATAATGTCTATACATATACCATAGCGATTGAAGGCAGTGTCACCTACTTCAAAAGACGATACCTAAAGCTATATGGCTGTGCCGGTATTGGCATCACCTCTTACGACGATATCTATACCATTTATCCTAATCCGCCAAGCTGGGTGCCTGTACCACCTAAAAGCCCTTACGACTATCACGAACAACATTTCAACGCGCAGATAACAGGCTTCGGCATCAGGATGGGGCGTACAATAGCTGGCTTCTTTGAAGTAGGCTATGGCTATAAAGGTCTTATAAGCACCGGTATATCAGCAAGGTTTTGATTTTCCCGTCCTCCTGCAGGTCTTCGTAAAGCCAGATCTGTCAAAAGAAAAAGCTATCCAAAATGTGACATTATCGCATTCTAAAAAAGTCATTTACATTTTCGGGAAAATTTATGTCAGTATCAATCAATTTCATATGATACCGTATATGTATTTGGTAACTTTGCGCTCTCATTCATGTCACGTCCATACACAATTGCCCTCGTAGGTAATCCCAATAGTGGGAAAAGCTCCCTGTTCAATGCCCTTACCGGCCTGAACCAAAAGGTGGGCAACTTCGCAGGCGTAACTGTGGACAAAAAGACCGGGGTATCCCGCATCAGCGATTCGCTTACCGCGCACATCATTGATCTGCCGGGTACCTACAGCCTTTATCCCAAGAGTATGGACGAGCAGGTTACCTACCAGGTACTGCTCAATAGCAAAAGCGAAGACCGTCCCGACCTTATCATTGTCATAGCTGACGCATCTAACCTTAAACGCAACCTGCTCTTCTGCTCCCAGATCAGG
>JAFDXS010000179.1 GCA_018267795.1 Bacteroidota bacterium
CTTTTTGCAACTGTTTTCTTTGTAGTGGCTTTAGTTAAGCCCGTACCTTTTGTGGTTTGCAATTCTTCGCCTGCCTTTACTTCTTTAGCCTTCTTGTCAATACGCAGCCCCATGAAAACCGGATGCCTTCGTGAGCCATCGGATGTTATTTCGCTATATTTTAAATTACAAACCAGTTCCGGTTTTACCCAATGCACTGGTGAATTCACTTTTATTTTTTTATCAAACGGAGACTTGTCTGTCTCAAGCCCTTGCAACTTTGCGTATGTATCTTTTAATGATTGAAAGTTAAATCCCGTGCCGGTGTGGCCTATGTATTCAAGTTTGCCATTATTATACTGAGCAAGTATTAGTGCGCCAAAATATTTTCTGCCACCCCTGGGCTCTGTATAACCGGCTATTATTGCTTCCTCCGTAAATACATTTTTAATTTTTAGCCAGTCGGCAGTGCGGGTACCTTCATAATACTTGCTGTCGGCACGCTTGGCTATTATACCTTCCAGGTGTTGCTTCTTTGCTGCCTCGAAAAATGCAATGCCTGTGCCTGCTACATGGTCGCAATACTTTATAAGGTCTGATTCGGGCAATAGCTTTCTCAGTGCTTCTTTACGTTCCACTAAGGGTTTATCCTCCAGTGATTTACCATTCAGATATAGGCAATCAAATACATAATAGATTAAAGGAACATTCACTTCGCCATATTGCTGCAATAGCTGAAATGAAGGCATTCCGTTTTCATCAAATGCTACTATTTCCCCATCCAGTACTACATCCTTTTTTATACTATTTAAAGCATCAAAGATCTCCGGATATTTTTCTTCAAATGATAATCCATTGCGGGAATACAAGCGATTCCCCTTTTTGTTTATTTCTGCTATAGCTCTATACCCATCCCATTTTATCTCATATACCCAGTCTTTACTGTCAAATGCCTGGTCATGCAGTTTTGCCAGCATGGGAGTTATAAAGTGCTTAAACTTACGTTCGGCGTTAATAGCACTTTTATCAAGTAGGGTTACAGGTTTAGTCACTGCTTTTTTTTTACAACTTTCTTTTTGGCATTTCTTTCTGCAGTATAGGCGAGGGAGCTTTTCTTTGCGTAGTCTTCGCTATTATAATCTTCGTCTGTAGCATATTTATCTCTATGCTTTATCAGTAGCCAGGTTTTTTCGTCTTTTTTCATGTGTACCAGGGCAAAGTCACCCTTGAGCTTTTTACCCTTCATACGAAACTTTATAGAGCCTGCCTTTAGATTCTTTGCGAATTCTGTAGTACCAATTACTTCCCCTTCTTCATTTATTGGCTCATAGGTGCCATAGTCCCATACGTCTACATGACCGGCGCCATAGTTACCGGCAGGTATATCTCCTTCAAATGTTGCATAGTCTTTCGGGTGGTCTTCTACCATCATTGCCAGGCGCTTATCTTTCGGATTTAAGGATGGCCCCTTAGGTACCGCCCAGCTTTTCAATACACCATTCAATTCCAACCTGAAATCATAATGCAGATGCGAGGCATGGTGCCGCTGTATGGTAAATATCAGCTTAGTTCCTGATTTAGTTTGTTTGCCTTCTGGTTCAGGTGTGTCGGTAAAATGACGTTTCTCTTTATACTTTGATAGACTCATGATGCTTTCTTTCGTTTAGTAGTAGTATCTCCCAGGCTGGCTTTAAGCTGTTCCATAAGGTCTTTGCTCTTGTTCTTCACGATATGGAATTTTGGCTTAGGTACTCTTTTGCCCTTCGCTTTCAGTTCTATTATTTTCATTAGCTCATCGTCATAAGTATCCTTATACTTACTCATAGAAAAAGCCTTTGGCGTAAGTTGATTAATAAGCGACACCGCCATTTTTAGCTCTGCATCTTTAATGGTGGCAGACTTTGGTATGTTCAGGTCTTCGTAGCTTCTTATTTCTTCTGCAAACCGTATTTTCAGTAAAAGGATCATATCACCATCAGCCTTTAGAAGACATAAATTTTCTTTTGTACGCAGTACATAGGAGCCAATCGCAACCTTACCGGTTTTTTTTAATGCTTCACGCAGTAAAACATAGGCCCTTTCGCCACCTTTAGAGGGTTCGAGATAATAAGGCGTATCATAGTAGGTTACATCTATTTTTTCCTGCTGTACAAACTGGTCTATGGAAATGGTTTTATTCTTTTCCGGGCTTACTTTTTCAAAGTCCTCGTCAGAAAGCACTACATACTCATCGTTATACTTATATCCTTTTACAATATCTCCCCAGGCCACTTCCTTACCAGTGCTTTCATTTATTCGGGCATAGCGAATATTGGAATGATCATGCTTATCCAGCATGTGCAAATCGAGTGTACTGTCCTGTGTGGCGCTAAATAGTTTGATCGGGATATTTACCAACCCAAATCCTATAGAACCTGACCATATTGCACGCATAACTACATTTTTATAAATGTATATCTATAAAAAATGTGCCTCTATGATATTAGTCAGCCGTAAAGGTGATTTTTATGCCCTGATCCAGAAACGCCCAGCCCTATTTAATTTGTCGTCGATAGAGGTAATAAGCCAGCCCTGCAAAGAGAAAATTCGGAATCCATACTGCAACGAACGGATTCAAACCAGCCTTGGTGGAAAAAGTAGTTGAGAACTGTAACAGCATGATATACAATACACTAATAAGGATACCTAGGGCAAGGTGCAGACCACTACCCCCACGTATCTTACGGCTGGCAATGCATACACCAATGATGGTAAGTATAAAACCCGCCACAGGTTGGGCCGTACGCCTATGTTTTTCTATATAATAAAAATTAAGGCCTTCGCTTCCCCTTAATTCTTCCCTGGCAATATACCTGTTTAGTTCCGGGGTGGTAAGTGCTTCCTTCACATCGTCATCCTCAAGTAGGTCTTTAGGCACAAAAGGGTATTTCATGTCTAGTGATGCAAGAGATTTCAGGTCTTCATGCACGCCATTATTTTCCCTTATTACAACATTATACAAATGCCATATTTTCTTTATGCTATCGTAGCTTACATGGTCGGCAAAAAGTTTTTCTTTTAGTAGCGTACCATCAATTTTCTCTGCGGTAAACCTGTTGCCGATATTAGTTACATAATCATAGCTCTGCATATACACATATAGTCCTCGCGATAGCTGCAAATGCACATTGCGGTCTGATATTGTTTTTGCATTGTGTACATATTTATCCTCAAAAGCCAAACGCTGTTTGTTGGCATTAGGCACTACCCAGTGGTTAGCTAATAATGATAACACACATAAGAACGCACCACCTATAACATAGGACCTTAAAAAACGCTGAAATGAAACCCCTGAAGCCAGTATGGCTATGATCTCAGATTTGTAAGCAAGCTTGGATGTGAAAAATATGGTAGCAATGAAGATGAATAACGGGAACAGCAGCGCTGATATGTGGGGAATGAAATTCTTGAAATAGTTTAATATAGCAAGAGCAGGAGCTTTTTTTTCAGCAAAGTCATCCATCTTTTCAGTATAGTCAATAACACAGGCAATAACCGCCAGTATCATTACTGCAAAGAAAAATGTGCTTAGAAATTTCTTAACTATATACCAATCAAGCTTCTTCATCTAATATTTCAGGCTCTTATAAACGTTGTTTTAAAATAGGTATCATTTCATTCTTCCACTGCATATAATCTCCCTGCAAAATATGGGTACGCGCCTGCTTTACCAAATGCAGGTAAAAAGCAAGGTTATGAATACTGGCTATTTGCAGGCCCAATATCTCGCTGGCCACAAATAGATGCCTTAAATATGCTTTAGTATAATATTGGCTTGCAAGGTTATCAAGGCCATCATCTATTGGGCTGAAGTCTGTAGCCCATCTTTTATTCTTAATGTTTATTACACCTTTTGTGGTAAAGAGCATTCCGTTACGGCCATTGCGGGTGGGCATTACGCAGTCAAACATATCTACGCCAAGCGCTATGTTTTCCAGTATATTCCATGGCGTGCCTACGCCCATCAGGTACCGGGGCTTGTCTTTTGGCAGGTATTCGCAGCACAGGGCACACATTTCATACATCATTTCCTCAGGCTCACCTACTGAAAGCCCGCCAATAGCATTACCATCACATTCCATTCCGGCAATAAACTCAGAAGATGCAGCCCTAAGGTCCTTAAAGGTACTTCCCTGTATAATAGGGAAAAGGCTTTGGCTATAGCCATACTTAGGTTCTGTTTCAGCCATTTGCTTTACACAGCGGGCCAGCCATCTGTGGGTTAATTCCATAGATGTGCGTGCATAACCATACTCAGATGGGTAGGGTGGGCACTCATCGAAAGCCATTATTATATCTGCTCCTATTATTCGCTGTATATCTATTACTTTTTCCGGCGTGAACAGGTGCCTTGAGCCATCAATATGCGATTGGAACATGGCCCCATCCTCATTCAGCTTCCTGTTGGCAGCCAGGGAAAATACCTGGTAGCCGCCACTATCGGTGAGTATAGGCTTCTCCCATTTCATGAATTTGTGCAGGCCACCGGCCGCTTCCAGCACTTCTGTGCCTGGGCGCAGATACAGGTGGTAAGTGTTACCTAATATTATTTGTGCTTTTATTTCCTCATTTAGCTGCTGCTGTGTTACTGCCTTTACACTGCCTACGGTGCCAACCGGCATAAAGATGGGCGTTTCTATTTGCCCATGTCCTGTAGTAAGGATGCCCGCTCGTGCTTCTGAAGATGTATCTTTCTTTAATAATTCAAATTCCATGAGTACTTAAAAAACTTTTTAAAATGCTTATTCCTTAACAGGAAGAAGATTTACTTATTTTCGGGCTGTGTTTACACATATCCTCTTTTTACTTTTTTGCCTGTCTGTCTTTTTGCAGTGCTGCTATGCGTTATATTTCTTTATTCGTATTTTTTTTATCCCTCGCACTAATAAAACTGCTGCCTGGAATGCCATGAAACCTGTCTCCATCATTATATGTGCTAAAAATGAATCACATAATCTGCAGCAGAACCTTCCGGCAATTTTGGCGCAAAGATACATGAATGATGCAGGCAAATTGCTATATGAGGTAATTGTGGTGGACGATGCCTCTACAGATAATACGGACGATGTATTGATTAATTTTCAAAATAGCTATGAACATCTGCAGGTGATAACCGTCTCCCGCTATGATACGCACGACGTAACAGGTAAGAAATATGCCCTAAAACGTGGCGTAGAAGCGGCAAAGTACGACCTGCTACTGTTTACAGATGCCGATTGTCACCCCGCAACAGATAATTGGATAGCCGAGATGGCAAAACCAATAGCCAGGGAGAAAAGAATAGTGGCAGGCTACGGGAAATATGAATACAAACCAGGCTTGCTCAATAAATTCATTCGCTGGGAAACACTGCATACATTTTTACAATATAGTACCTATGCATCGGCCGGTAAGCCATATATGGCCGTAGGCAGGAACCTGTTATGTGCCAAAGATATATGGCATAATGCCGAGAAGGCAGAAATATGGAATATTTTGCCTTCAGGCGATGATGATCTGCTAATGCAGACACAGGCAACAGGACAAAATACAGCTATAGTCGACAGCCCTGCTGCATTTACCTTTTCGGAGGCCAAAAGAACCTGGGCAGAATGGATAAAACAGAAGCAACGCCACATGTCAACCGGCAAATATTACAGGCCGGATATAAAGGCATTGCTAAGTATATACGCATCTTCCCATGCAGCAATGTGGCTATTGTTTTTTACGTTATTGGCCTTTGTGG
>JAFDXS010000017.1 GCA_018267795.1 Bacteroidota bacterium
TTTTTTTCAGACATAGACGGCTAAGTTAACCAATAGATAGGAATGTAATTTACACAGGATTATGTGCTGCCAATTACATGGCAGGCATTAATTTTTTAATGCAATGATCTAATAGTTATTGTATAAAGGTATTTTATCGGTTTTCATGCCAAGCTCGGTAAGCGTAATACCGATATCCTGACTGCCTTTGTAAGTGATCAGACCTAAATTCTGGAGAATGGTTAAATGATCAATAAGATGAGATAATTTATATTCTTCATCGGTTTGCAATTGTTCCTGTACTACCTCAAGACATTTCTGACCGTCAATGGTACCCGTGTCACTGCAATTCTTTTTTATCAGGTGAAACACCTCATTAAAATTCTTCACAAATCCCTTTTCGTGCAATTTAAGATTTTTTATTGTGTAATAACATGTTTTAGAGGCTTTGTACGCAATTTGTGACCTAAGTATTACCAACCAATAGTGCCTGATATGCGTCTTATTAATAGAGCGGTCATTAAATTAAGATATTGCAGATATTTAGCGGAGCTAATTGAACGATAACAGCAATAAACTATTAGTTACTACGGGCAGTATTATATATTGACAAAGCGCTATGGGAATGTATCTTTGTAGTGAGCAACAATGCAAAACCACCCCCAAAGCAAAACGTTCTTTAAGATATTTTAATCGAAATAACAGGGATAACAAATGAGCAATAAATTTATTCTTATCTTTTTTATAACCTTTATAAACCTTTTCCAGGCGAAAGCGCAATCGGGGCCACCAGAGCAAAATTGTATTGGCGGTATTCCGGTTTGTAAACCAGTATATCATCAAATGAATTCATATATTGGTTATGGTTCGCTCCAGGAACTTTTTTCAGGCAATTATGACTGTGACCCATTCGATGGTGAAGTAAACTCAGTTTGGTATATCATTAATGTGATATCGCCTGGTATGCTGGAATTTAAGATTACACCGAATCATTTAACCGACGACTATGACTGGTGTATGTGGGATATAACTGATTCGGGATGTTCAGCTATATATAATTATACAACCGGAACCCCAAATACTTATGCATCAGTACGCTGCAATGCATCAGGAAATACTGGCATTACCGGTCTCGATCCTACTGCTACAATGGCTAAAGAAGGCCCCGGGGGCACGCCGAATATGAGTACCCTTTTGCCTGTAACAGCGGGGCGTACCTATGCACTTTGTATCCTTAACTGGTCGCGGAGCACATACGGCTATACGCTTGATTTCTCAGCATCAACAGCTTCTATATACGATACGGTGCGACCTGTTTTTAAATCTATAAAAGTAGGGGGCTGTAATTTTCCTAATGATACACTGCATGTGACAATGAGCGTGCCGATAGAATGTAGTTCACTAGATGTTGACGGATCTGATTTTTATATAACGCCATCGGTGCCGGGCCTTAGTATAAATGCTGCGTCAAGCTCCGTATGCCAGGCGGGTGGGACGATAAGCAATAACTTCTACCTCTATTTATCAAAGGACTTACCTCCGGGCACTTATGCCCTTCATGCCAGGGTAGGTAAGGATACCAATACACTGGTAGATAACTGTGTGAACCAGCAATCTACAACTGACTCGATAGTATTTACAGTTTTCAAGAATTTTGAATTTACCGATACTACTATATGCGGGGGGGATACTGCCTATTTGTCGGTAATATTGCCGAACCCGGATTCTGCGGCTACTATACAGTGGGTGCCATCTACCTACCTGAATAAAGATTATATAGCCAATCCAAGATCGATACCAAGTAATGACATACTGTATGTAGCCACTATAACCCAAAACCTGAGCGGGCATACCTGTATAGCGAAAGATACCACACATATAACAGTGCTGAAATGGTACGACCTGGGCAATAAAGATACTGCCATATGCAAGGGCGCACCAATACATGCAGAAATGCGCTATGACTGGCGCTATAAATATACCTGGAAACCTGACAGATGGATAACGGATACAGGCATTGCCAACCCCGTATTTACGCCCGACAGTAATATAAAATATACGGTAACGGCTACCTACCCCGGCTGTAAAGACAGCGTAAGCTCCTTTGCCGTGCGCATAATACCGGTGCCTGATACCTTTAGCCTTTTTGCGCCTACTATACTGTGCAGGGGAGATGCCATACAGATAAATACAAAGCGTGATACCAACTATACCTATACATGGAGCACAGGCAATACTACCTGCTGCATAAGTGTTACTGACTCCGGGCTGTACACGCTGAGAAAATCTACCGTGTGCGGCTTTGCTGAAAATAGCATACTGGTGCAAACATATCCTTGCGATAGCTGTATATGGGTGCCATCTGCCTTTACGCCTAATGGTGACGGAAGGAATGATAAATTTCATGTAATGCAGCGCTGCCCACTGAAAGAGTACTACCTGGAAGTGGTGGACCGCTACGGGCAGGTAATATTCCAGAGCTTTAGCTTTGCAAACCAATGGGATGGCAGGGTGCATGGCGTACCTGCGGACGTAGGAACCTATTTCTACCTGATAAAATATGTGCTGGAAAAACCAGGCTCACCAGAAAGATATATAAAGGGTGATGTAACCCTGCTGCGATAGCAAAACCTGATGATACAACAAAAAGGACAGCACTGGTGCTGTCCTTTTTTGTAGCAATGCAAGAAAATTATGCTGTGTAATTATGAGGGAAATTTTCGTTCACGATGCCAAAGTGGATAAAGACAGCAAGTGAAAATTTAAAAGTAAACTTTTGCTAATGTATTATGTGTGGCAGAACAAAGGGTTTAATTAAAAAATTCTTGTCATCTAATTAGTCGGCGCTGCTAGTTATCTTTGCACACTCAAAGATTATTAAATATTTATGCTCACGGCCAACGAAATACGCCAGCAATTTTTAGATTTTTTCAGGAGCAAGGGACACCATATAGTGCCTTCTGCGCCTATAGTGGTGAAGAACGACCCTACCCTGCTTTTTACCAATGCGGGGATGAACCAGTTTAAAGATTATTTCCTGGGCAACCGTGAACCGGAATATACCCGTGTGGCCGATACGCAGAAGTGCCTGCGTGTGAGCGGAAAGCATAATGACCTGGAAGAGGTGGGCGTAGATACCTACCACCATACGATGTTTGAAATGCTGGGCAACTGGAGCTTCGGCGACTACTTTAAAGAAGAAGCGATAGCATGGAGCTGGGAATTGCTGACAAGTGTGTATGGCATAGCTAAAGATCGCCTATATGTAACGGTATTCCAGGGAGATGCGGCTGAGAACTTACCTAAGGATGAAGAAGCCTACAACTTCTGGAAACAGCATATAGCGGAAGACCGCATACTGATGGGCAATAAGAAGGATAACTTCTGGGAGATGGGCGATACCGGCCCATGCGGCCCCTGCAGCGAGATACATGTGGATTGCCGCCCAGATGAAGAACGCAAACAAACAGATGGCGCTACGCTGGTGAATGCAGACCACCCGCAGGTGATAGAGATATGGAATAACGTGTTCATGCAGTTTAACCGCCTAAAGGACCGCAGCCTGCAGCCATTGCCAGCTATGCATGTGGATACAGGTATGGGACTGGAGCGCCTGGTGCGTGTATTGCAGGGCAAGACGAGCAATTATGATACAGACCTTTTCAGCGGTACTATAGCAGCTATAGAAAAGCTGACGCATAAGGAGTACACTTATACTGACAGTAAAAAAGATGTAGCCTTCCGTGTGCTGGCAGACCATATACGTGCTATAAGCTTTACCATAGCTGACGGGCAACTGCCATCTAACACAGGCGCAGGCTATGTGATACGTCGCATACTGCGCAGGGCTGTGCGTTATTATTACTCATACCTGGATCACAAATCTCCATTGCTGCATCACCTGGTGCATGTACTGGCCAGGCAATTTGAACATGTGTTTTCTGAATTGCAGCAGCAGGTAGAACTGGTGAGCCGTGTAGTGAAGGAAGAAGAAGAAGCATTTTTACGTACGCTGGATAAGGGGCTGAAAAAAATAGACGAGATAATAACTGATACATTCAAAGAGCAATCTAAAACCATAAATGGCAGGGCGGCATTTGAATTGTATGATACTTACGGTTTCCCGATAGACCTCACGAGGCTGATAGGACTTGAAAATGGCCTGCAGGTAGATGAAGCAGCATTTGAACATGAAATGCTGCAACAGAAAAATCGCAGCCGCGCAGCTACGGCGCTGGATACAGATGACTGGGTGGTAGTGAAAGAGGGGGGCGCTACCAACTTTGTAGGTTACGAACATACGGAAGCAGAAGCATCTGTGCTGAAATACCGCAGGGTAAAAGCAAAAGGTAAAGAGTCCTACCAGATAGTGCTGGACACTACACCCTTCTATGCAGAAAGTGGCGGACAGGTGGGCGATACAGGCGAGCTCATCTTCCCTAATGAAAGTGTGCAGATTGTAGATACCAAAAAAGAGAATGATCTCATCATACACTTCGCGGAAGTATTGCCGGAAAATATTTCGGCACCGGTATTGGCGAAAGTAGATGGTGAGAAGCGTGTATCAACTGCTGTGCATCACAGTGCAACACACTTGTTGCACGCAGCACTGCGCGAGGTGCTGGGCAAGCATGTAGCACAAAAAGGCTCACTGGTAAATGAAGAACACCTACGCTTTGACTTTTCTCACTTCTCTAAAGTGACAGATGAAGAGATAGCCCGCGTAGAAGCGATAGTAAATGAAAAGATACGTGAGAACATACCTGTGGTGATAAAGAGCATGCTGAAGGATGAGGCGGTGGCACTGGGCGCAATGGCATTGTTTGGCGAAAAGTATGGTAATGTAGTGCGCGTGGTAATGATGGACCCTAACTACTCTATAGAGTTGTGCGGCGGCACGCATGTGGGTGCTACAGGGCAGTTGGGTTTCTTTAAAATAACCAGTGAAAGTGCCGTGGCGGCAGGTGTGCGTCGTATAGAGGCGGTGAGCGGTATAGCTGCTGAACATTTTATAAATGAAAAGCTGCAACTGATAAGCACAATACAAACGCAGCTAAAAAATGCGAAAGACCCGCTGAAAGCCATAGAGAAGCTACAGGATGAAAAGGCTGCGCTGGAGAAACATGTAGAGAGCATGGAAGCAAGGCAACTGGTAGGCATACGGAATGAATTGCTTACAAAGGATGAAATAATAAACCAGGTAACCTTTGTAGGAAGCATTATAAATGTAAGCTCGGCTGATGCGCTGAAAAAAGTATGTACAGACCTGAAGAGCCACCTGAATGACCATGTGATAGTGCTGTGTGCTAATATAGATGGCAAACCATTTGTAGCGGTAGGTGTGGCTGATACGGTGGCAGCAGCAAAAGGACTGGATGCAGGGAAAATAATAAAAGAACATATAGCGCCGCTAATAAAAGGTGGCGGCGGCGGACAGAAAGCAATTGCAACTGCAGGCGGACAAGATGCATCTAAACTGCAGGAAGTGATAGATAAAGTAAAAAGTCTCCTTTAGCAAAAGATAAAGGTTTCCAATAATTAAAAACGCCCGGCACTTGCCGGGCGTTTTACTTTGAATCTATTGGGTTGGTAATTATAGCTTAATGAATTTATTAGTGCTTTTGCCGGTATTGTTTTGAACATATACAAAATACATGCCCGCAGCCAATGCGCTCACATCTATATGCGTAGTGCCGTTGGTTAGTTGTCCTTTTATGCCTGTTGTAGCGCCACTAACGGATACCACTTCGTACTGTGCAGGAATACTGCTGAAGTAATCTACTTTTACCTCATTACTGCATGATGTAGGATAAACCTTAGCATTTTTCACGGCCACATTATTTACTGCAAGGCGGGTAGGGGTAAAGGTGAACACAGAACCGCTTGCCGGCATGCCTGGGAAAAAGCCCTGACCTACATAAGTGGGATTGTGCTTGTTATACACAATGCTATCATAAGAGTACGGAGGGCCGGAAACTATGTATTCTTTACCGCTGCCCAGGGTGTCTTTGCGATAGCCGAAACCAATGGCGGGAGAGCCACCTGTAACAGGCCAGTAAGTGCCTGCATGGCCGGCGCTGATCTGTGAGTTGCCTATATGTATCTCTACCACGTTAGTGCCCTCATATACCCATACCTGGAAATTGATATAATCATTCAATGTACCGTAGGTAGCTTTTTCTGCTGCGAAGCCTGCATTAGCTACCTCAAGCTTAAAAATGCGGAAGCCGGCGCTGCCCGTGGTTGAAAAACTAATAGGTGAAAGCGAAGTGCTGGTGCCTGCGCCCCTGTCTATAAGGTTGGCATTCATAAGCAGGAAGCCATGTAAAGCAAACCGTGTAATAGTATCGGCAGAGAAATAAACACCTTTTTGCAGATTGAAAAAGTTGGTAGCAGAGGTGTCGATAGTGAAGCCGGTAAAACCTAATGGCTCAGAAAAAATGCTGGTGCTGTCCCAGGGAGTGGTACCATTGGCACTGCTGGCCCCGCTAAGGGATGTGTAAGTACTTGTACTGGTGCTTAATGAATAAAAATTGAATTGTGCCCTGAGTACAGATGGCAGCAATAGCAAAGCAAATACAGATATTGATAGTAGAAGTTTCCTCATAGGTGATTTTATCTGTTACAAATTACGATAAATGTACTAATGATTTGCTTACTAAGATAATAATTCTGGAGGCATAAATATTGTATGAATGTCTTGCACTTTAAACTTATTCACTAACTAAAAAAACAATAAAAACTATGGAACTGAATGATGTGCGCGTAGCCATACTTACAGAAGAGGGTTTTGAGCAGGTAGAGCTTACCAGCCCTAAGGAAGCACTGGAGAAAGCAGGTGCAAAAACAGATGTGATATCGCCTAAAAGCGGTAAGATAAAAGCATGGGACACAAAGGGCTGGGGTATAGAAATAAATGTAGATAAAGAACTGAAGGACGCGAAAGTGGACGACTATGATGCACTGGTGCTGCCAGGTGGTGTACTGAACCCGGACAAGCTGAGGACCAACAAAGATGCTGTGGCATTTGTAAAAGAATTTCTACAGTCGGGGAAACCTGTGGCGGCTATATGCCACGGCCCGCAAACGCTGATAGAAACAGGATTGCTGGACGGCAGGCGAATGACATCGTACCCATCACTGAAAACCGACCTGAAAAATGCAGGTGCAAACTGGGTGGACCAGGAAATGGTGCATGAAGGGAACCTGATAAGTAGCCGCAAACCAGATGATTTGCCTGCTTTTAATAAGGAACTGATAAGAGCATTGTCATTGCAGGAGCATTAGTAGAATAATTTGCCTAAGACTATGTATAAACTGAGCAGCCGGTAATTAATTTGCCGGCTGCTTATTATCTGTTAAATAGAAGTGGATGGGCAAAGTATAAATTATTTTTACAGGTTTCCCATCAAGTGTGCCAGGCTTCCATTTAGGCATTTGCTTTACCACACGTAGCGCTTCTTTGTCACAACCACCGCCTATACCTTCTATTACTTTAGCATTGATAATATTCCCTTCTTCATCGACTACAAATTGAACCTTTACACGACCAACAATATTGTTACGCCTGGCCTTTGAAGGATATTTCAGATGCTCCTTTAAATATTCGGACAGGTTAAATGCAGGTTCTGGCATTTGCGCCGCAGGGGTATAGGGTACTTCATTACCCTCCTCATTATATGCCTTTCCTGAACTGAGCTTACCGAATGAGTATAGCTCTTTTCTTTTTATTTTAGCACTTGGAAAATATTCAATTGACTCGCCGTCTAATACATCGTTTACATAATTTTTTGTTCCTACCAATTTTTCATTTTCATAGTACTTCCATATACCTGTTCGCTTACCATGGCTTGTTTCTCCTTTCAGGGTAATTTTGCCCTCAGCATCCATAATTGTAGCTGTAGCTTCAGTTCCTTTATTGCGATAGTTCTCAGTTAGATAAACTTTCCCGTTGCGATTAAAATATTTCCATTCACCTGTTCTTCTACCATCAAAAAATCTGCCTGTAGAGGTAAGCCTGTGCCCTATAGAATCGTAATAACTTGCTTCGCCGCTTAGCGAGTCATCTACATAAGTTACCTGGGCTTTCAGCGCATTATTGCTATTGTAGTAAATAGCCCATTGACCGGTTCTTAGGCCATGCTCATAATACCCAATAGACCTTACATGACCTGATGGGAAATAATATTTGAATATACCATTTCTATGAGGATTGCCAGGGGTGTCAAGGGAATTGTATTTGCCTTCCATTTGCAAGGTGCCGCTGAGATAAAAGTCCTGAATAGTATAATTGCTATCGTCCTCTTTGTTAATAAAACGGTAGTACTGAGCGTTAGCCCTATCGGTTGGGTGCCATTTTGCATCGAAGTAGGTGGTGTCTTTTTGAGCAAAGCAAAACTGCGAGCAGAATATAAAGATGGCTAACAGTAGGCTGGGGTATAAGATGCATTTCATGAGGCAAATATCTAAAAAAGATATAGCGGATTAAAAATTTTATTATTTTTCATTCATGCATCATGAAAAAGAAGAAATAGTTTGCCCTAATTGCGGGACACATGTTTCAGGCAATTATTGCTACGAATGTGGGCAGAGTAATCACTTGCACAGGGATACCTTTGCCGGACTTATCTTTCACTTCTTCGAGCATTACTTTCATTATGATAATAAGTTCTGGCAGACAATAAGGACCCTACTGTTTAAGCCGGGTGAACTGACAGTTGCCTATTGGAAGCAACAGCGTATGCGGTATATATCGCCGATATCGCTGTACGTATTTGTGAGTGCAGTATATTTTACTCTGGGGTTTATTCTTTTTCCTACCCAGCAGAAGAAAGGTATTGAGGCAGCATATTCTATTCGGTCAATGGCACCTGTTAAAATTGCATATACAAAGGATTCCCTTGATAAGGAGCCGATTGCTCCCAATTCGACAGCTGCAAAGTTTAAGAACCCGGAATTCGTAAAAGCTTTCACTGAAAAGATCGTGCATACTTTCCCTAAGATTTTTTTTCTAATGATACCTTTTACAGCGCTACTATTGAAATTGCTATTTATACGACGTAGGGATATATACTTTGTAGATCACATTATCTTTTCCTTGCATTATCATTCCTTTTATTTTTTAGCAGGATTATTTGCAATAATCCTTGGCACGTTACCGTTGCTTGCAATTAGCATCCTGGTAGGCATTGGCGTATATGTTTTAGAATTTTTGTACTTCGTCAAGGGATTAAAAGTAGTGTACAATATAAGCAGTGGGCGATCTGTACTATATACAATAACAATCGGCTTTTGTTATCTATTGACAATGGGCAGCATCTCTTATGTATATGTAAGGTATCTTTTAAATCATATGTCGTAATTAAAATAAAAACCACATGCCTATCAATGAAAAACTAGCTAACCGTATTAGAGAAGCTATCGCTGATAAAGGCGAGATAGAAGAAAAGAAAATGTTCAGCGGCATGTGCTTTATGCTGGATGGCAAAATGTGCATCTGCGTAAACAAAGATGAAATTATGTGCCGTATAAAACCCGAAGCTGCTGATGAAGCGCTTGAGAAGCCGGGTACCAGACCTATGATACATAATGGCCGTACGATGCGAGGTGTGGTATATATAAACGAAGAGTTTATTAAAACAAAAAAGCAACTTGACTATTGGGTGCAAGCTGCTCTTGAGTTTAATAAAATTGCCAAGCCTTCGAAGCCTAAAAAGAAGAAATAGTTTAGTTATTCTGTTTCGTCGTGAGATGGTTTGCGATGGCCGGGAGGATGAGGTAATTCATTGCCGCTCTTCACAAACCTTGGAGCGAAATTCAGCACTATTCCCATGCTTACATATACTGGGAATGAACCAATAATGGTACCGCCTGCGAGCTGACTGCTGAAGCCTGTCTGTACATTAAACTTTACATACTTGTACCCGATATCAAAATTGATAAATGGCTCCCAGAATACAAATGTTTGCGAAGTTACATCTGGCCCTACATAGTTATCCCTGTTTGTAATTTTATAGCGAAGCATGGAGTCCCCGGCTTTGAAATCATTAAAGTGCTGCAAGGCCAGACGCATACCCCCTGTAAGCATAAATATGCTATTGCCTATACCAGCAGCAGGTTGCAGATAAAAGCGGGTGTAATGAGCGCTGAAATCTTCGTAGGATGAATAGAAACTTTTACGCTGTAAATAACCACCACCTGCACCCACATATCCCTCAAAAAAACCAAGCCGGCCAAAATTTGTATAATACCCTGCGCCTCCATCAAAACGATGGCCGTTGAATACGCCTGAGTTGGTAGACGTGCCAAGCTCATCAATGGCCCTGTTAGTTATTCCATTGTATGAGAATGTGAGCCCCAGGTGATTGACTGGCGAGAATGCAAAGTCAACCGAGGGACTAACAGTGCTTGTAGCATGCTTGTGAGTGGCAGTATCTCCATCAGTTGAGGCGCTCTGCGCTTTAAGCGAGAGCACCAGTTTAGTATCAAACTGTTCCCTTAACCCCGGTGCAGAGGCGCGCGATGGAAAATACATACGCTCATCGCAGGAACTAAGTACTATGGTAACAAAAGCAAGTATAATAAGGTTAAGCCGTGTAAAGGTAAATTTCATGGAACAATAGGTTTTAACAGTAAAGTAAATGTTAAAAATCAAATTCCATGCCCAATTTGATAACAATAAAAATTATTTCCAGCCTTCTAATCGCTACAATGTCTTTCTTTGAACAACAATTTGAATAGATGAGTTACCTGAAACACTCAAAAAAGGAAGGGAGAAAATTCCAGAATCCGGTACCTACAGAAATGATGAAAGGCGCCTTCTGGAGCGTGCTGTGGAAATACATGACGGTAAAAACAGAACGTGAACCAAAGACGCCACCTGGCCCGTTCAGAACAGATACAGCTGTATATAACGCATTGCCACTAAGCGGATTGCGCATAACGCTGATAGGACATAGCAGCCTGCTGATAGAGATAGACGGACGCAGATTGCTAACCGATCCTGTGTGGGCAGAGCGGGTTTCCCCGGTATCTTTTGCTGGGCCTAAACGCTTCTTTGCCACTCCGCTTGCATTGCATGAGTTGCCGGCGCTGGATGCAATAATACTTTCTCACGACCACTACGATCACCTGGATAAAGATGTGATAAAATATTTTGCTGACAAACAAGTTCCATTCTACTGCTCGCTGGGTGTGGGCGCCCACCTGGTAAAGTGGGGAATAGATGCGAGCAGAATAACTGCTATGGACTGGACAAATACTGTGACCATAGCAGGTGATATAAAAGTGACGGCAGTGCCTGCGCGCCATTTCTCCGGCAGGAGTATGTTTAACAGGAATGAGACATTGTGGAGCGCCTTTGTAATAAAGGGGCCTCAGCATAATATATTCTTTGGTGCAGATTCGGGTATCTTCCCCGGCTTTAAAGACATAGGAGATAAGCATGGCCCTTTTGACCTGGCAATGCTGGAAATAGGCGCCTATGGCGAAAACTGGCCCGATATACACATGGGTCCTGCCAACGCAGCAGGTGCCTTTCTGATGCTGAATGCCCAACAGATGATGCCGATACACTGGGGCACCTTTAACCTGGCGCTGCACGCATGGAGGGAGCCGATAGAAATATTGCTGGAGCATGCAAGGGATAAATCTATAAGCCTGTTTGTGCCTGAGCCCGGGCATCCTACGGAAGTAACGGGAGCAGAGCATATATCCCGCTGGTGGGAGAAGGGTTAATACATATTATGGTAATGTGCATGGTGTGCACATCTCCAAAGCTTTCTTAATTTAGCGCAAATTTTCAGATCAAATGGGATTGAATAAGACAGTTGCCAATGCAGATGAAGCAATAAAAGATATTCCTTCAGGCGCAACGCTGATGCTTGGTGGCTTTGGACTTTGCGGTATTCCGGAAAATTGCATTTCGGCTTTGGTGCGCAAGGGTATAAATAACCTTACCTGCATATCTAACAATGCAGGTGTGGACGACTTTGGCATTGGTCTTTTGCTACAGAAAAAACAAGTGAAGAAAATGATATCTTCTTATGTAGGAGAGAATGCAGAGTTTGAGCGCCAATTGCTGAGTGGAGAGCTGGAAGTGGAATTGATACCACAGGGCACACTTGCTACACGCTGCATGGCAGCAGGCTATGGAATGCCCGCAGTATATACCCTGGCGGGCTACGGCACCGAAGTGGCAGAAGGTAAGGAAGTGAGAAACTTTAATGGTAAGAACTACCTGCTGGAGTACGCATTCGACTCAGACTATGCAATAGTGAAAGCATGGAAAGGCGATGCGCAGGGTAACCTGGTATTTAAAGAAACAGCGAGAAACTTTAACCCTATGATGGCCATGGCAGGTAAAATAACTATAGCAGAAGTGGAAGAACTGGTGCCACTGGGAGAACTGGACCCTAACAATATTCATGTGCCGGGTATTTATGTGCACAGGATATTTCAGGGTACTGATTATGAAAAACGAATTGAACAAAGAACTGTGAGAAAAAAATAGAAAAAATGTGATGGATGCAGCTCCCAATGTGAATAATTATTATTGATTGAAATTCGAAAAACATGGCTTTAAATAAAGAACAAATAGCACAGCGCATAGCA
>JAFDXS010000180.1 GCA_018267795.1 Bacteroidota bacterium
TTATGCCCCTGTATCTACCTAATCCTACCTCCTGCTCTCCTTTCTCAGAATTCAGGTATGCTTCTTCGTCCGGATTGTTAATAAAGCCTACTTCCACCAGCACACCTGGCATAGCACTGCCGGCTAATACTTCAAGCCCTTTTTGCTTTACACCCAGGTTATTTCTGCCTTGATTGGCAAACTGGTTCTGTATTTTAGTGCCCAGGGATATACTACGGCTCTGGAATGTTTGTATATATTGAGCTACTATAATGGCCGTCTGAGGGTCATTTTCATTCAGCAGGCCCGGCTCTTGTGTCACACTGTCTCCGTATTCACCTATTGCTTCTTCCTTTTGCGAGTTGCGGTGCAGCCCCAGCACATAGGTTTCTACCCCTTTACTGGTGTATTGCTCGTGGTGCCGCACCACACTATATACTTTTTGCTTTATCCTCCTGCGGCCGCGTTTCACGGTGCGATAGCCTTCAAATACTCTGGTTATCCTGTCGGCGGTAGAGTTGGCATGTACGGATATGAACAGGTCAGCTTTACTTTGGTTGGCTACTTCGTGTCTGTCCACCAGGCTGGGGTATTCATCGGTGGTTCTGGTGTATATCACTTTTACATCCTTCATACTGTCGGCCATTATTTTGCCCAGGTGCAGTACCACGCCAAGGGTTACGTTTTTTTCTTCCGAGAATTGACCTCTTGCACCGACATCATGCCCGCCATGGCCGGCATCCAACACAATTTTTGAAATCTTTTTTCCGTTAGCCAAAAGCAAGAAGGGTATAGTACTCATTGCCACAATGAGTAATAACAATTTTATGCGCATAATAAAAAATACAGTTAAGATAAATATACAAACTATAAAACGTAGTGAGCAAATAACTATTTTTGCGCGTCCATGAGCTTGTGCGGTAAAATTATCTCAAAAATCGCTTCCTTGCATTACCTCGCCCTGTGTGTGGTGATGTTTTTTATCTTAGCCTTAACAAACAAAGCGAACGCACAGGTGGCAAAGCCGTTGCTGCAGGGCGATACAGCGGTACATGCAAAAGATAGTCTTGTGCCTGATTCTGCTGCGCTTGCATCTGCAGATACATTAAATAGAGATACCGCTGCTGTAACAGACACCTCCAAAAAGGCAAGGCTGGAGCGGGAGCTTGGCATTCGTATTTCAAAAGATGAGATGACTGACGTGGTAAAAGCGGAGTCTCAGGACTCTGCTGTGCTGGACATGCATAATAACCTCTTTTATCTCTACGGAAATGCAAAGGTGAACTATACGGACATGGAGGTGAAGGCCGGCCGTATAAAGTTTGAACAATCTACTAATATAGTCAGTGCAGAACCGCTGAAAGACAGCCTGGCTACTAATACAGAGCGGCCTTCCTTCACGCAGGGCAAAGAGAAATTTACTTATGATTCGCTGCTCTATAATTTCAAAACAAAGAAGGGCCTAGTGCGCGAGGTGCGCAGCCAATACGGTGAAGGCTTTGTGCATAGTGAGCAGGTAAAGCGCAACCCTGATCAGTCTATATATGGCTACAAGAGTATTTATACTACCTGTGCCTTAGATACTCCTCACTTTGGTATCGTTGCAAGGAAAATAAAGGTTATACCAGGTCATATTATTGCTTCAGGGGCTGCTAACATTGTCATAGAGGGCATTCCCACGCCTATATTCCTGCCCTTTGGCTTATTTCCCATATCCCAGAAGCAACGCTCAGGCTTTGTAATACCTACCTACACCATAGAAGATGCCCGTGGTCTTGGTCTTATTAATGGGGGCTATTATTTCAATCTCAGCAATTCTGCAGATCTTTTATTCAATAGCAGTTTTTATACAAAAGGCAGCTGGGCCGTAAGCGGCCTTAGCCGGTATTCTGATATATATCACTATAATGGCGATTTACAGTTTGCCTATGCTTTAAATAAGACCGGGCAGGATTATGAGCAAGGTTCTTCTATTACCAAAGATTTCAGAATAGTATGGCATCATAGAACAGACTCGAAGGCAAAGCCTGGCGAAACATTTAATGCCTCGGTAGATGCAGGTACATCTACATTCTACTCTAATAATAGCTATGATGTAAATCAGATATTGCAAAACCAGTATTCATCTAACATCAGCTATTCTAAAAACTGGATCGGCACTCCATTTAGCTTTACGGCAAGTGCAAGGCACAGCCAGAATACGCAAACGCGCCTGGTAGATGTAACATTGCCTGAGATTAACTTCTACATTGCACAGTTCAATCCCTTCCAGCGCAAAGGCAGTATTGGTACACACTGGTATGATAAGATAACTGCCAGCTATACATTCAATGCGCAAAACCATACTACGTTTGTAGATAGTACTTTTAGTTTCAATAATCTTGCGCTTAACAATATGCATTATGGCGCGCATCATGCCATTCCTGTTAGTGCATCCTATACTATATTGCGTTTTATAAATATGTCATTTAGCGCCAACTATAATGAATACTGGAATACAGAGCAATTATATACGCAATTCAACCCTGCTGAGAATAAACTGGATAGTACTGACAATCACGGTTTCTATGCCAGCCGTGACTTTAATGCGGGCGTCAATCTTACCACTCGTATATATGGTATGAAGCTGTTTAAGACAGGTAAGATCAGGGGCATACGCCATGTGCTAACGCCTAACCTTGGCTTTACTTACCGTCCTGATTTTGGTTCTTCACCGTTTAATTATTACTACCGTAGCCGCATTGATAGTTTCAATTACCAATACTTATCTCCATACCAGACTTCAGTAATTGGTATGCCGCCATTAGGCAAGCAGGGGCTTATCACATTTGGTGTAGGCAATACCTTGCAGATGAAAACCCGTTCTGAAGAGGATACTGTTACTGGCTTCAAGAATATTTCGCTCATTGACGGTTTCAGTATCCAGTCAAGCTATAATATGGCAGTTGATTCCTTCCAGTGGAGTCCCTTATCTATGACCTTCAGAACGAATGTATTGGATAAGGTGAACATAAGTGCCAGTGCCAACTTCGATCCCTATTCAATTGATTATAGTACAGGTCGCCGTACTCCGGTATTGCTTGCAGATAAGGGAGACGGTTTGTTCCATTTTTCTAATGCACAGGTTTCGCTGGGTACAAATTTCCATTCTAAGGCTAAAAGCTCAGATAATAAGAATACTAATAGCGATGAGTACACACGCCTAATGCGCAATAACGGCTATAATGACTATGTAGATTTTAATATACCCTGGAGCTTTAATATATCCTACTCGCTAAGTGCCAACAATAGTTATACGCCTTATGGCCGCAGGGACACGCTTGTTTATGCTCAATATGCACAATTCCAGGGCGACTTCAATGTTACTTCCAACTGGAAAGTGGGTATAAGTAGCGGTTATGATTTTACTGCACATCAATTGTCGCTTACACAGCTCAACATTTATCGCGATCTGCATTGCTGGGAGATGAGACTTTCTGCTATACCTTTCGGGCCTCGTAAAAGCTATAGCTTTACATTGAATGTTAAGGCCGCAATACTGCAGGATATGAAGCTGACTCGCCGGCGAGATTTCCGCGATGCAGCTTACTAAATTGTTATTTATCAGCATTTTCAAAATATTTTTTTCACTATAAGTCATTCAAAAACTTAGAGATAGTACTTTTGCCCCTCATTTGATTATTTTTGCACTGAGCAACTAACTAATATAAAAAGCTATTTATGGCTATCGTTGATTTAGTAATGCCCAAAATGGGAGAGAGTATAATGGAAGCGACTGTGCTGAAATGGCACAAGCAGCCCGGTGATAAAGTGAAAATGGACGAGACGCTGCTTGAAATCGCAACCGATAAAGTAGATAGCGAAGTGCCTTCTACCGCAGAGGGCGTAGTTACCGAAATACTTTTTAAAGAAAATGATGTAGTGCCTGTCGGTACAGTCATTGCACGTATAGATACTGTAGGTGCAGGCGCACAAGCTGCACCGCAACCTGCAGCTCCTGTTCAGGCGGCTCCTGCACCGCAGCAACAGGCAGCACCACAGCCTGTTATGGCAGCATCTGCACCGCAATCTGTTCCTGCTTCGGGTGCTGTTACTGCTAATATTGAAGGCGGCCGTTTTTATTCTCCACTCGTGTTGAATATAGCCGGCAAAGAAGGTATAGGCATGGCAGAGCTGGAAAGAGTACCTGGTACAGGAAATGAGGGCCGTGTTACCAAGAAAGATATTCTTGCTTATGTAAGCAATCGTCAGAATGGTGCGCCAATGCCACAGGCCCAGCCGCAAGCTGCACCGGTACAACAGGTACAAGCGCAACAGCAGGCATCTCAGCCGCAACAGCAGGCCCCGGTACAGGCAGCTCCGCAATCGGCTCCTGCTGCTATAAATGGCAATGTGGAAATAGTGGAAATGGACCGTATGCGCAAGCTTATTGCAGACCACATGGTGCGCAGCAAATCTACTTCACCACACGTTACTAGCTTTACAGAAGCTGATGTCACTAACATTGTACGCTGGAGAGAAAAGGCGAAGAAAGAATTTGAAAAGAAGTATGGTGAAAAGATCACATTCACACCAATATTTATTGAGGCAATAGTGAATTGCATCAGGAAATATCCAATGATCAATGCAAGCATTGACGGCGACAGGATAATAATAAAGAAAGACATCAATATTGGTATGGCTGCTGCATTGCCAAGTGGCAACCTGATAGTACCTGTAATAAAGAATGCAGATACAAAAAATCTGCTTGGTCTCAGTAAAGATGTAAATACGCTTGCTAACAACGCGCGCAACAATAAGTTGAAGGCAGACGATACACAGGGGGGCACATTTACACTTACTAACGTAGGTACATTTGGTAGTCTTATGGGCACGCCTATCATCAATCAGCCACAGGTTGCAATTCTTGCTGTGGGTAGTATTAAAAAACGCCCTGTAGTATTAGAAACTGCAGATGGCGATGTGATTGCAATACGCCACATGATGTATCTTTCTATGAGCTACGATCATAGGATAGTAGACGGTGCATTAGGTGCAAGTTTTTTAACTGCGGTAGCAAAAGAGCTTGAAGCATTTGATATCAATCGCGCAGTATAAAAAATAATTCAATAACAAATAGTTATAAGCCTGCAATTGCAGGCTTTTTTCTTTTATCTAATGCTGGTAAATATTGTGGAACAGTAGCTTATGTTCTTTCAACAATAGTGTAAAAAAGAATAAAAAATTAAGAGCAGTTTTTTGTTCGTCAAAAAAGATTTTTGTATGGTTTTTATACCAAAAAATATTCCATTCATTTGAATGTCCAATCTGTAATTACAATTAAACAAACAAGGGCGTTTTAATTTTTTTTTTCAACAAATTGTTAGCAATTTCGTCCTCCCGCTAAAGAAATTTAGCAGGGCAATATCAAGAGTGAGCGTGGTAAGGTTTTGAGCGTCAGGAGCAATAATTTTTTAGTAAAATACAGTTACCCTGTAATCCGTAAGATGAGTGATTTTTTTGCGGGTAATAAAATCGTCGCTTTTTACCGAGGAATTATGAAAAATTGATATTAACTTCAGCAATGAGAACAACACATGACTAACAATCTTTACAATACAACTTCCGGTAATTTAAATGAGGCTGAGGCTGCCTGGGAAAAGTGTTTAGGGATTATTAAGGATAACGTCAACTGGCGCACATACCAAACATGGTTTGAACCTATAAAGGCTGTAGCGCTTAC
>JAFDXS010000181.1 GCA_018267795.1 Bacteroidota bacterium
GTATGTTTACAGAGCCCCCGAACATAAGATGCTCAAACAGGTGAGCAAAGCCCGTACGTTCTGCATCCTCATCACGCGCACCTACATCATACAGTATATTCATAGCGGCCATTGGTGTAGCATGGTCCTGATGTACTAATACTTTTAAACCATTCTCAAGTGTAAATCTTTCAAATTTCAGCATAAATCATCCGTTAAAACGATGCCAAATATAGCTCAAATGCAGCATTCACTGTTACCGGGCAAACAGCCGGGCTGTAAATAACTATTTAGCAGCCTTCAGCTGATCAATAAGCTTGTAAGCCTCCTGTAAAGTAATGCCATACTTCGCCTCCCGCTCCATAAGCCACCAGCGCACAAGTGCCACTTTCCCATCTTTGCCAATGACGATATTAGTAGGGTAGCCGTGTGTGTAGCTCAGGCGGTCAGTCTCTACCTGGCTGTTTACGGTTGCTATGGGATAATGCAGGTTAAATTGCTTAATGAAAGGAAGCAGTGTTTCTTTCCTGTCGTAGGTAATGGCAATAAACTGAAAATCAGGATCATTTTTCAGACTATCGTAGAGTTTATTAAGTTTATCAAACTCATTACGGCAGCCCGGACAAGCCTCAAACCAGAAATTGAGCCAGGTAACTTTGCCCTTCAATGAGGCGTTAGTGATATGCCTGCCATCCAGGGAGGTAACATCGATGGGGACGTACGTAAGACCTGTATAACTGTTTTGAATAGAATCATAATCAGGTTTCTTATAGCCGGATTTCTGCTGAGCAGAAACTATAGTGACACTAAAGAGAAATACTATAAGAAGTGAGATGAATGTTGTTTTCATGCAAGCGCTATTAGCAGCTAAATTAGGAAATGCGGTATTGGCTTTAAATGAAATTTTGTAATTAAATTTATCAGCATGAAAGTATGGATACATATATCAATAGTGTTTGCAATTATTATAGTCCCTATGACAAGTAAGGCTCAACAAGCTAACTGTAAGCTATTTCATACAGGCAAGTATAGAATAATGGATACGGCAAATAAAAGCGATATTCTTATTGACAGGAACGACTCGCTGGAAACGCGAATGATATACAGGAAAAAGCCTGGCGCTGCAAAAGAAGCTTATGAAATGCAGGTAGTGTTTAGAATAAAATGGATCGACGAATGTTCTTATACGGCTAAGCTTGTTAAGACCGTAATAGCTACCCCAAAAGGAGAAAGGTCCTTGCCGGTAGAAAAGAAAACATTGACTGTGCAGATATTGAAAAGCAGTAATGATGCTTACCTGGAGAAAGGAACGTTTGACGACAAGCACCATTCAAGCTATAGATACGTGGTATATAAGCTTTAAGAGGCAACCAGGTATTCAGGAAGGCAATTGATGTCGCAAGTACTAATTAGTTCAGAGGAGAGTGCCATGAGCATATTATAGAAGTATAATAAAGGCATGACAATAAGTGTAGGGCGAACAAAATACAGCAGGGAACGAAACAGTGATACACCTTTCTCTCTGGCCTGGCTTCTAAGAAAATATAATAGTGTGCGATTGGTGGTTTTGTCCCACCTGTTAAGGCGCATAGATTTCTTTAACAGCGATTTTGCCTGGTCCCAATCTTTTTTATCTACTGCCTTTGCAGCCCAAAGCCTGTATTTTTCAGCCATTAAGCGTGAGTTGCTGAAGAGCTCATGTTCAAACTTCTTCATCTTGTCAACCATACCGGCCTCTAGGAGATCAGTGCCTGTTTCTTGTCTCTGCCTAAAGAGCTCAGCCAATATTTCCGGCGTTATCAATTTGCGCTCAATGTTCAGCACATTAGTGTAGGATTCAGGATGTATGCGGTAATGATACAGGATGTCTTTGAGAAAATATATAGGATAACGCTGGTTTACTTTAAATGTCCAGTGTTGGTCATCGCCTGCAATTCCCGCGAAATAAGGAGAAAACAAGCCAAATTCGTCAATCAATTCTTTTCTGAACATGAGGGAAGAATACCAGAAAGGATACTCAAGCTGAATTTCCTTAATAATAAGATCATGGTCATGAATGACAGGAGGTTGAAGTAAATTTCCTGCAGGGTCAATAAGTTTATGATTTGTGGCACAAATCATAACAGAGGGATTGTCTATAAATACCTGCACTTGTTTTTCCAGCCGATGAGTGCAGCAGGTATCGTCTGCGTCAAGTTGTGTTATCAGTTCGCCGCTTGCCTGCTTGAAAAGCCAGTTTTTATTATCTAGATAACCTAAGTTTTGAGCCTGGTTGAAAAGTTTTATACGTTTGTCAGAAAGGTATTTTTCTATTATTTGCTTTGTATTGTCGGTAGAGGCGTCATTGCTGATTAATAATTCCCAGTCATTATAAGTTTGCGCAATAACGCTTTGGATAGCTTCATCTATATAGGTTGCGGCATTATATGCACACATCAGTACACTTACTTTCATTCTTCTGATTTTGCTTGGTCAATTAGTGATAAGCTGTATTCGAACCATATCAGTACGTACCTGCTTTAGGTATCAGGGGCTAAAATACTTGCAATTGAGCGGCAAATATAGAAGATGCACTAGGATAACTACTTCTTAACATATAATTTAATCATATTTTAATCGCCGTCAATCCCTTCCCATTTTATTTGCGTAAGCCCATGTCGTGCAGGCCCGGTAAGCAAATCGCCGTTTGGTGCGTAGCGTGCTCCATGACAGGGGCAGTCCCAGCTTTTCTCAGCGTTGTTCCATGTTACTATACATTTAGCATGCGGGCATACGGGGTCCAATGCGTGAATACCGCCGTTCTCGTCTTTGTACAAGGCTACTTTATACCCTTCCCATTCAGCTACAACCGCTTCACCAGGTGCAAGTTCTGCAAGCTCTGATATCTTATCGTAACTCAAACGCTTGCTGATGAACATGCTTACTGCATCTGCATTTTCTTTTACAAAGCTTGAAAAACCTGCAATGGGTTTTATACGGGAAGGGTTATACAAAGACTGCCCGTAGTGCTCTTTGCCGAATATGAGTGTGCAGATAAGTTTGGCAGCAAGGCTGCCTAATATTAATCCATTACCATTAAAACCAGTAGCAACATATATATTATCCTCTCCGGGCATTAAGCCGATATATGGCAAGCCATCTGCAGGAATATAATATTGGGAAGACCATTTATAATCAGCAGTGTCTACATCGTAATACTGCCGTACGTATGCTTCCAGCTCGGTAAATATATATTCTGTATTGTTATTGTGCCCGGTTTTATGATCGAAGCCGCCAACTATGAGATAATCTTTACCCTCTATTTTATGTGTACGGAAATAGTGATAAGGATCCTGCATATCGTATGCTAAAGCATCAGGGTAAGCACCACTTTTTAGGCGGAATGCTGCAACATAACTTCTGTACGGGGCACAGCGCATGTGCAGTATATTGAGCCCCGGTGGTATGTGGGTGGCATATACTATTGTGCTGCTGTATATATTGCCAAGACTGGTGTCTGCGGTAAACTGTTGATTATATTCCACACTATTTACATGGCAATTTTGAAGTATTATACCGCCATTTTCTTCAAACGCACGCGCAAGGCCATGGAGATATTTTACAGGATGAAACTGTGCCTGAAATTCAAAGCGTAAGGCTTTAGTATAGGGCAAAGGCAAGGGAACCGATGCGGCCTCATTTACCATGATACCTGCCTGTTCCGATGCTTCTTTTATCTTTTCCAGGCTATTGCTTTCCTGCTCTGTATTTGCCAGTAGATAGGCGGTTCTATAAGCAAAATCGCATTCAATGTGGTGTGCATTTACAAGCCCTTCTATCAAGTCCATTGCTTCGCGTGTATCTGTGGCCACGTGCCTTGCATTTTCCTTACCAAATTTTTTTTCAATCTCATCATAAGTGCTGTCGAGTATTGTATTGAGGTGGGCGCTGCTGCCGCCTGTAGTTCCAAATCCTAAATTGTGCGCTTCGGCAAGTATGCATTTTTTACCCTCTTTCTGCAATAGTAGGGCAGCAGTAAGTCCTGTAATACCGCCGCCCACTATCAGCACATCATATGTTTTATCCTTTTCCCAGCCGTTTACAGGTGCATAATTTTCGATATCCACTTGCCAGATACTTTTTTTATCACCGTCGCGTTTCATAGCTTGATTTTTATGTTAGATAAAAGCAGTAATAGTTATTTACATAATAGATATAAAAAATCCCGCCAACAGAATGGCGGGATGTAGTTATGTAAATCAGTATGTTATCTATTGCTATGCCTCAATTTTTTCTTCAGCACCTTCCTTTTCTTTTTCTATTCTGCCTCTGCGCAGTGGGTTAGCCGTATTTTCAGCATAAGTATGTCGCTGTTTCAGCAAATCAATTGCCTGGTAAACAGCTTCTCTAAATGAGGAAGGATCTGCTTCATTCTTCCCTGCTATATCGAATGCTGTACCATGGTCGGGTGATGTGCGTATGACCGGCAGGCCCGCAGTGTAGTTTATACCTTCGCCACTTGCTATTGTTTTAAATGGTACTAAGCCCTGATCGTGATACATGGCAAGCACCGCATCAAAATGACGGTAGCTTTGTCTTGCAAAAAAAGCATCTGCACTGTACGGGCCAAATACTAATTGCCCCTGTTGCTGCAGCGTGTCCAGCAATGGCTTGATGATAGTTTGTTCTTCATTGCCTATCTGTCCTTCGTCACCGGCATGAGGATTAAGGCCCAGCACAGCGATCTTTGGTTTATCTATACCAAAATCCTTAATGAGGCTATCGCGGAGTATGCTGATCTTGGATTGTATCAACTCTTTAGTAATAGTACCTGCTATCTTCGCTACAGGGATATGCTCTGTAACCAATGCTACACGCAACTCGTTGCTATATAAGAGCATTAATACATCTTTTACGCCAAACTTATCTTTAAGAAAAGGGGTATGTCCTGTAAAGGGAAAATCCGGAGTTTGCGTATTGCCTTTATGTATAGGTGCCGTAACTATTGCATCCAGCTCACCATCTTTCAGGCATTGTGCGGCTACCATCAGTGAGCGTATTGCGTACTTGCCTGCAGGCTCTGATAACGTGCCCGGCAGCAATGGCACTTCTTCCTCCCAGCAGTTGAAGATATTCACTTGCTTTGGGTTAAGCTTCGTAATATCTTTTGTGCTTGTGAAGTTGAAGGGATATTCTGTAAGTAAGCGGCGATAATAGTTAATGACCTTATTGGACGCAAATACTACGGGCGTACAAAGGTCAAGCATACGGTTGTCTGAAAATGTTTTTATTATCAGTTCCATACCTATGCCGTTCAGGTCGCCGGTAGTGATGCCAATAACAGGCTTTTCGTTATTATGTGGTTGCATGTGTAGTTATATTGAGATGATTATGCTTTGCCATAGTGCATCAGGAAGTCGAGCAACATACGCACACCATAGGCAGTGCCGCCGGTAGTTGTGTAGTTGCGTCGCGACGTAGCGAAAGATACGCCGGCGATATCAAAATGCATCCATGGGTAATCAGTAAAGTATTCAAGAAATTTTCCGGCAGTAATTGCACCGCCTGATGGACCGCCTACGTTTTTCAAATCAGCAATATCAGACTTTATCATATCACCATATTCATCCCACAGCGGGTATTCTACCAGCCTTTCGTATTGTCTGAAGCCGCTATCAACAAAGGATTGTTTTGTTTTATCATCTGCTGTGCCCATGCATACTATACCGTGCTCACCTAC
>JAFDXS010000182.1 GCA_018267795.1 Bacteroidota bacterium
ATAGTGAGGAATAATATAAAGCTCCTGACAGAAAAGCTTTTTGCTAAGACAAATCTTCAAAAAGAAGACATTGACTACTATGCCATACATCCCGGGGGTATGAAAATTCTTGAAGCATGTGAGGAGGCCTTACAAATCACACATCAGCAAAATGATGTATCTTATTATGTTCTTCGCAATTATGGCAACATGTCCTCTGTTACAATATTATTTGTGCTGAAGGAGTACCTCGCGCAATTTACCAAGGAAGACAGAAACAAAAAGATACTTGCCTGTGCATTTGGTCCAGGCATTACCATGGAATCTATGATTGCAGAAGTAGCTTAACAGTATAATTATTGCACATGTCTCAATTTTCCGTTCGCAGCACACTGCCAGAAATAATGGATCAGCCGGGGGTATCTGTTGCTGATACAAGACAGGCCTTACGTGAGCTTGAGGTAGTGAATAAGCGACTGGGTGGCTATAGTACAATACTCAATGCATTAAACCACATACATTTACCACAAAGGCAAATCACAATAATGGATGCAGGCTGTGGTGGCGGAGATATTCTTCGGGCCATAGCAAAGTGGGCAAATAAAAAAGGAAAAACGGCAAAGCTAATAGGGGTAGACTGGAATCCTGTTATGACCAACTTCGCAACTGAGCAATCGCAGGAATTTCCAAATATTGAATACATAACCTTGAGCGTCTTTGATGATGCACTAATGAGCCTAAAGGCAGACATTACTACCTGCAGCCTTTTTTGCCATCATTTTGAAGAAGAACAATTAGTAAAATTGATAAAACGCATGTATGCATTAGCAGGCATTGCTGTTATTATAAATGATTTGCACCGCAATTGGTTTGCTTACTATGCTATTAAGGTACTGACCCGATTATTCTCCAAAACTTATATGGTAAAGTATGATGCGCCATTATCTGTAGCAAGAGCCTTTACCCGCAAGGACCTGCAACATATATTAAGCCTTGCAGGCATCAGCAATTATACCCTTCGCTGGAAATGGGCCTGGCGCTGGGAGTTAATTATTCATAAACCAGTAACACAATAATGCAGACTGCAGATGTAATTATTGTTGGCGGAGGGCTTGCCGGGCTTGTAGCTGCTATAGAGCTTAGTAAAGCGCGTAAAAAGGTATTGCTCATTGAAAAAAACGAGTACCCTTATCATAAAGTTTGTGGTGAGTATATAAGTAATGAGGTGCTTGGTTACTTGCAAGCGCTTGGCTTCAATCCTTTTGCATATGGGGCTGCATCTATTACTAAACTGCGCCTTTCTAGCCCACAGGGCCGTAATATCCATACACAACTGGACCTTGGCGGCTTTGGTATCAGCCGCTATACTATGGATAATGAATTATATCACCTGGCACTAAAAAATGGTGCTGATATACTTACCAACACACGCGTTACGGATATACAGTTTGCTGCTGACACTTTTACGGCAACAACCAATAAAGGTGAAACCCTTACAAGCAAACTGATAATAGGCAGCTATGGCAAAAGAGATACACTCGATAAAAAGCTTGACCGAAGTTTTATACAAAAACATACCGGCTACCTGGGTGTGAAGTACCATATAAAAACCGACTATCCTGCAGATGAAATAGGTCTTGATAATTTCGAAGGCGGCTATTGTGGCATTTCGAAAGTAGAGAATGACACTTATAATCTATGCTATTTATACAAACGCCCGGAGAAAAAAAATTACAAAACAATACAAGAACTACAGGAAAAAGTTCTATGCAAAAACCCTGTATTGAAAAATATCTTTACATCTTCAGATTTTCTATTTCCTGAACCTGAAGTAATTAATGAGATATGCTTTGCGCCAAAAACCTTAATAGAAAACCACATAATAATGTGCGGTGATACAGCGGGGCTCATTACACCATTATGTGGCAATGGCATGTCAATGGCTGTTAACGCTGCCCGTATTCTTAGCAAACTTTTGCTACAATCAGGAATATTAGGCGGCGATATAGATGCAAACAAAAGATTGATGCTGGAAAAGGCTTATAAAAAAGAATGGAACAAAAACTTTAAAAGCCGATTATTCTGGGGACGTACAATACAGGGCTTTTTTGGTAACCCTGCTGTTACCAGGTTATTTCTTAATAGCATACACACTATACCCCCAGTTGAAAAATGGCTGCTAAGCCGTACACATGGTCAGCCAATTATGTAAAGAAATTATTGAGGCACTTCACTCTTATTCACCTGCACCATGCCTTTCAGGTTCTTTATCTGGTACCAGGTAAAATCCTGGTTAGCTTCCAGCCCATCACCATAAGTGACCTGTGTGGGTGTTGAGATACGAACGAATTTCTCTGTATAGAACTTACCTATATTCTGGTTCCAGACAAGCTCCTCGGTGTTTAGCTGCTCCCCTTTCTTGTTTACCACTACTATGCTATCCCTTATCAATACGTTACCTTGCTTTTCATAATAGCGCGCATACCTGGCCGTAAGTGTACTTTCTACCTTTTCGCTATCGTCAAAAAACTCCACCTTTAGTCCTTTCTTCAAGTCGGTATAAGGAGGTCTTGCAAATTCATTTCTTATAAATTCATGTGCAAAAAGACGCGCTTCCACCTTACCTCTTTTGCTATAAAGAATAGTCACGTCTTCGGCCCTGTCTTCCTGCATCTGACTTTTAGAAGTGAGCGACAATATGGTTTTAGGGTCATTCTTACAAGACGAAGAGCATATGAGCAAAAACAAAATACCCGGAAAAATGCTCCGGGTTATCTTGTTATGTTGTATCATAAGGATATTCTTAATCATACTTAGTAGGTATGAACCATTTATCATTCAAAGATATACCAATTGAAAACTTCACGTAGTTATCCTGCAATAAGTTATTAGATGTAGTACCTAATTTGCCAAAATCAAAAGCAAAATGTATGTGATCGGTAGATCTGTGGAATGGTAAGCTTCCCCCGAAGGTAACGCCATACTGATTTTGCGTAATATTGTTCAGATAGATATTGCTGGTACCATAGTAAAAACCCACACGATATGTTACTCTCGACCAGAAGCTGTGTAAGCTAGTGGCATCGGGTGTTAGCTCTCCACCCAGGCTCACACGATAAGTGCTGGCAGCAAGTGCTGAGTCAGCCTGACCAAAATTTCGGAACTGTCCCCATTGGGTACTTGTGTAATCTACGCCTACCATCCATTTATCATTTTTAGCTAACTGTGCACCAAATGAAAAAGTCGTAGGCATAACAATTGTACCCCTTGTTGCCTGTGCATTATATGTTGTATCAGAGATAAATGTATCGACAGCGCTGTAAGAGGCTATCCAATATTCATTTTTCTTGGCCTGTAAGCTTTGCTGTAAACTAAGAGTACCACCTAAGCGCAATGTATAATCTTTATTCAGCTTAGTTTCATACAACAAACCAGCCTTCCAGTATACGCCACCAATGCCAGTGCTTTGCGCTATTGTAGAATTGTAAGAATAGGTAGTATCTGTATTTATAAGCCTACCGTAGTTATCTATGTGGCCAAACATATACCCGGCCTGGATGCCAATGCTAAAGCCTTTATATTGATATGCTACCCCCAGGTATGCAAGATTTACAGAGCCATCGCCGGAGAAGCTATGTATTACCTGCCTGCCTATTAATGTATCCTCAGGTCTTGAGTTTGTATCAGCCAGGTTATAATAAACACGAGTCAGCGGCTTCAGCCCTATGCATAAGCCAACATGCTTGCCAACCGGTATGCCCACGTTCATATATGACAAGGTAGCCATGCCTGTGCTATAAGACGTGTTGCTGGACCTTAAAGTATGCAAATCGCCTTCGGCACCAGCTTCATAAGTAGTAAGTCGGAGAAAAGAAAAAGATGCAGGATTATCTGCATTGATAGTATAAGGGTTTTCATAAGCTGAGCTTATGTCGCCCATACCTTTGAGATTAGTATTGGCCCCATCCCATCTATCGCCTATCCCATAGCGTGAGTATGGCGAGTTTGCACGTTCGGAAGTAGGGTTGCTAACGGTGCTTGTCTGCGCAAAAACTGTTAATCCGCTGAAAACAAATAATAATGGTAAAAAGTACTTAACGTGGTATCGGTACATTATAGTTTAAAATTAGGTTGAGGCCCCTGGATAACAGTTCAGAGTCCGCAAATATCTTACTTTTCAGTTTGCCTGCAAAAAAGGCTGCATCACCCCCAGTTAAGATAGCGTTAAAATCCTGATATTGAGATGCGTATTCATTAACAATTCCGTCTATTTCAGCAGCAATTCCGTATACAGCGCCGCTACGCATGCAGGTAGCAGTATCGTATCCGAGTAGCAAAAGCTCGCCTTCAACCGGCACCAGAGGCAACTTATCGGTAAACTCATGCATGGCTTTCAGCCTCATGTGCAAGCCCGGTGATATAGCTCCCCCTCTGAAGGTTTTATTCTTCTGGGTAAAGTTGTACGTAATACAGGTGCCTGTATTTACTATCAGCGTATTCTTATCAGGATATACAGCCCATGCGCCTACCGCCAGGGCCAGCCTGTCTGCACCCAAGGTCTCGGGTGTAGCATAAGCACTCATTACAGGCAGCCGTGTATTGCCATCCAATTTAATATAAGATTTCACTTGCCCCTTTACCATATCTTCTACCGATGCAGGATGATTAGTAACAGAAGCAAGTATCGCTTTCACCGGCTTATGCGTATTGATAAGCGATGATAATTCTGCTTCCGCATCAGCACCCGGGAAAGCTTTAATTTCTACCAGGCGTTCGTCCTGAAAAACAGAGGCCTTAACGGATGTATTACCCCAATCAATGCAAAGGTTAATTGACATGGTTCTGTATTTTAAAGGTTCAGATTGCCAAAATAATAAAATTCAATGGCAATAAATAATTTATAGCCGCCTAAAGCTATTTATCTAAATCATCGAGCGAGAGATTTCTGAAATGCCCATTCATCTGTATTCTTGCCTTTACCTGTTCCAGTTCTTTAATAACGGGCAGTATATTATTCAGATGCCTGCGTATGTATTCCAGTCGCTGCAATTCGGTAAACAGGCCCAGCAGTTCGTACTCCTGCGCCCTTGTCAGGCCTACAAAATGTGCTATTTCATAAGAAACCAGGTTATCCTTAGCCGGGAACTTGTTTTCCATATTCATGAGCGAGTAAAGCCGTTTCACTTCGCTAATGATCAGGTCGCTGATACGTGAATTATCTCGCTCTGTAATGTTTTCAGGATAGTTGACTATAGCACCTGAATATAGTTTATCAGGCAATTCATTTACTGTTTCCAGTATCCGGAAGACACTTTTACCTCTGGTGCGTACATCCATTTCGCCATTATCATATTCCTGTACCAGCTCCACTATTTCCATCAGCGTACCATATTCTTCCATTTTCTTATCCAGTACGCAGGGAATGCCAAAAGGCTTCTTGTCTTTCAGGCATTCTTGTATCAGTTGCTTGTAACGAGGTTCAAAGACATGCAGGTTCAGTGATTCTCCGGGATATACTACTATGCTTAAGGGAAAAACCGGTATAAAATTGGTCATTGGTCTGTACTTGTTCTTTATATACAATTACTGCTGTGGCATGGCATCTACCTGGTGTTTTTGCCATAGCAAGAAGAACAAATATACGAATACACCGAATTGAATTTCTAAAAAAGGCTCTACCAATAGGGGTACC
>JAFDXS010000183.1 GCA_018267795.1 Bacteroidota bacterium
TCTTAGACAGAACCAAAATGGTAAATAATGCCATAGGCACTGTGGAACAAAACCTGATGGAAGGGGCACTTATAGTGGTCTTTGTGCTGGTGTTGTTTCTTGGGAATTTTCGGGCAGGGTTGCTTGTTGCATCGGTCATACCCCTGGCAATGCTCTTTGCCGTTATTATGATGAATTTGTTCGGTGTTAGCGGCAACCTGATGAGCCTTGGCGCGCTTGACTTTGGGTTGATCGTTGACGGTGCCGTGATTATAGTAGAAGCTGTAATGCACAAGCTAAGCCATAGCAAACACTTTGCAGGGATAAACAAGCTGGACCAGTTAACCATGGATAACGAAGTGAACGACTCAGCCAGCAAAATGATGAATAGTGCTATATTTGGCCAGATCATTATACTGGTTGTTTACCTGCCCATCTTTACACTACAGGGTATAGAAGGTAAAATGTTTAAGCCAATGGCTCAAACTGTTGCCTTTGCGCTATTGGGAGCTTTCCTCCTATCGCTCACTTATATTCCGATGATGAGCGCACTATTTCTGAGCAAAAAAATCAAGCATGAGCCCAATTTATCAGACAAATTGATGGCTAAGATTGAAAGAGCTTATCAGAACGCTTTGGGCAAGGTCTTAGGTTATCCCAAAACGGTACTTGGTATTGCTGTAGGCTTATTTCTTATTGCTGTGTTTGTGCTAACAACACTTGGCGGTGAATTCATACCTGCTCTTGAGGAAGGTGATTTTGCAGTGGACACACGCGTATTAACAGGAAGCAGCCTGAATACTACCATTGCCAACACACAGAAAGCGGCACACATTTTAAAAACGCAGTTTCCGGAGGTAGAAAAAGTAGTTACCAAAATTGGTAGCGGAGAAGTGCCAACAGATCCTATGCCTATGGATGCCAGCGATATGATGGTGATTTTAAAACCAAAAAAACAATGGACTTCCGCTAAAACATTTAATGAATTGGCTGAAAAAATGGGCAAGGCGCTTGAGGCTGTACCGGGCATAACCGCAGGATTCCAATTCCCGGTGCAGATGCGTTTTAATGAGCTAATGACAGGAGCAAGACAGGATGTAGTTTGTAAAATATTTGGCGAGGACATGGATACGCTTGCTGCCTATGCCGCTAAACTGGGTAATGTCATTGGAACTGTGCAGGGGACAAAAAACCTATATGTAGAGGCCGTTGGCGGTGTACCGCAAATAGTAGTAAGCTATAATAGAAATGCTATAGCTCAATATAATCTCAACATTGCTGATGTCAATAAAACATTGAATACTGCGCTGGCAGGCCAGAGTACGGGAATGCTATTCGAAGGGGAAAAACGTTTTGATGTGGTAGTGCGTGTGAGCGGTGAGCAAAAAAAAGACCTCAATGACATTCAGAATTTATTAATTCCTACACCCCAGGGAACGCAGGTTCCACTGTATCAACTGGCTGACGTAAGTGTGCGGAACGGGCCGAACCAAATTCAACGTGAAGATGCAAAACGGCGTATCGTTATTGGCTTTAATGTACGCGGACGTGATGTGCAAAGCATAGTGAATGAGCTGCAAAATAAGGTGGATAAGCAAGTTAAATTGCCGCCCGGCTACCATATTACTTACGGTGGCGCATTTGAAAACCTTAATGCGGCTAAACAGCGGCTGATGATAGCAGTTCCTGTTTCCTTAGCGCTGATATTTCTATTGCTATATTTTGCTTTCAATTCTATAAAACAGGGTTTACTCATTTATTCGGCTATTCCGTTATCAGCCATTGGCGGCATTTTTTTCCTTGCGCTGCGTGGTATGCCTTTTAGCATTAGTGCCGGAGTTGGCTTCATAGCCCTATTTGGTGTTGCGGTACTTAATGGTATTGTATTGATAGCGGAATTCAACCAATTAAAAAGAGAAGGTATGACCAATTTGAAACGAATAGTTTTAATGGGAACGAAAGTCAGGTTAAGACCGGTTATGATGACGGCATTTGTCGCTTCGCTTGGTTTCTTGCCAATGGCTGTCAGCAATGGTGCCGGCGCTGAGGTGCAGCGTCCGCTGGCAACGGTGGTTATAGGAGGGCTATTGATAGCTACTTTCTTAACGCTGTTTGTGTTACCTGTTTTGTATTTATTGTTTGAAGGTGGTTTCAAAATCAACAAAACCAGGATTGCTAGTGCAGCTATTTTGCTGGTAATAGCGGCCACCGTTTTTGTGCCCGGGAAATCATGGGGGCAAAAACCGATTAGCTTGCAAAATGCTATTGATACAGCGCTGAAAAATAATCTGCTGGTGAAAAATGAAAGATTGAAGGTACAGTATCAGCAAATGCTTATTGGTACCGGTGCTCAGATCCCGCAAGCAAACGTATTTGTAGATGCAGGACAAATAAATAGTGTCTATACAGATACCCGATTAGGCATATCGCAATCATTTAATTTCCCGACAGTTTACCAGAAGCAAAAAGACTTATTAAGACAGGAATGGAAAAGCAGTGCTTTGACAGTCGTACTAAAAGAGGCAGATTTAAAAAGACAGGTTCAGCAGTCATTCTGTTCATTTTTCTATCTATATCAGAAGAGACAGTTGCTTTCTTATGCCGACAGTGTTTATAGATCGGTCTATACAAAAGCTCAACTGCGCCTGGAAAGGGGCGAAAGCAATATCCTTGAGAAAACGAGCGCGGAGGCATTGCTGAGCCAGGTAGAACTACAGTTAAATCAATTGAAGCAGGATTCTGCATTATTGCAGCTGCAATTTCAATTGCTGTTAAACACTACCACCGCCTATGTGCCGGCTGAGCAGGAATACAAGCTCTCATTAGCTGTTGCCTTACCCGATACCTCTATATTAAAAGAACATCCACGTATGCAAATAATAGCTCAGCAAAGAGAATTGGCATCTGCAGCGATCCGCTTAGAGAGAAGCAGATTTTTACCTGATTTTTCTATTGGCTATGCTAACTCCAGCATGAAAGGCCTGGGTGCAGATGATAAGTATTATGGTACTGCTTACAGGTTTAATACATTCCAGGTGGGTGTCGGTGTCCCGATCTTTTCAGGGTCTCAGCTGGCCAAGGTGAAAAGCGCGAAACTTAATGGACAAATCGCTGCTGCTAACTATTTTGCCGGTCTGCAAACTATACAGGCAGATTATCAGGCAGCACTCGCCAGATATTATAAATGCAGCGAGGTTGTTTCGGCATTTGAAAGCAGGTATTTGAATAATGCAGCACTGATCATACAGACTGCAAACCGTCAATTAGCCGCCGGAACGATCAACTATCTGGAATGGGCACAGGTTACAAACCAGGCCATTACTATAAAGAATGAATATGCAGATGCTATTAGAAACCTTAATGAGGCCATCATCCAGGTCAACTTTTTAACTACTAAATAATCAACAATGAAATCGATCATATATATATCCATAATTGCTGTTTTCTTACTAACGGCATGTAGTAGCAAGCCAAAGGTTTCGAGCACCGAGCAACCAATAAAAACAGAGGACCAGGTACAGCTAACAGATGCACAAATGAAGAATGCTGGTATTACCACCGGCAGAATTGAGCAAAAAGAAATGTCTGAGATACTTCATTTAAATGGCAAAATAGACGTACCTCCGCAAAACATGGTATCTATCAGCGTGCCGCTAGGTGGTTATTTAAAATCTACTAGCCTACTGCCAGGTATGCATGTGAAAAAAGGGCAAGTTATCGCGGTAATGGAGGATCAGCAATATATCCAACTGCAACAGGATTACCTGACGGCTAAGGCGAAGCTCGCTTTTCTGGAAAAGGAATATCAGCGACAGAAGGATCTGAATCAAAGTAAGGCAAGCAGCGATAAAGTTTCTCAACAGGCAGAAGCCGACTATAGAAGCGATCGAATACTGGTAACATCACTATCAGAAAAGCTGAAGCTAATAGGTATAAATCCTAATGCTATTAACGAAAATCATTTCAACCAGAGCATCAATATATATTCACCTATTGATGGTTTTGTATCAAAAGTCAATATAAACATCGGCAAATATGTGGCGCCTACCGAGGTGTTATTTGAATTAGTTAACCCAACGGATATTCATCTGGCGTTAAAGGTGTTTGAAAAAGACCTTGATAAGCTATATATAGGCCAGCAGGTTGTTGCTTATACCAATAATCAGCCGGATAAAAAATATGATTGCAAGGTGTTGCTGATAGGGAAGGATTTGTCTGCTGATCGTAATACAGATGTGCATTGTCACTTTGAGAAATTTGATAAATCGCTTGTGCCGGGCACGTATATGAATGCTGAAGTAAAAGTAAAAAATAGCAATGCACGCGTTCTGCCATCAGATGCTATTGTACAGTTTGAAGGGAAGCAGTTTGTTTTCAAAGTAATAGACAACCAACGCTTTAGTATGATGGAGATAAATACCGGCCAAATAGAAAACGGCTATACCCAGGTAATATTGCCTGAAAACTCTGATCAGGCTAAATCCTTTTTTGTTACCAAAGGAGCATATTCGCTTTTGATGATGATAAAGAATAAGAGCGAATAAGTAAGTCAGGCAGAAAAGATACAGGCAGATTCCTTTTGTTGCACAGATAGGAATCTGCCTTATTTTTAAACGAGATTATATCTGCGCCTGCCACGAATTATCAAAACAAGGAACCTGTAATACTTTTATCTATTGATCAAAAAATAAATCCCCAACCGTCAAACAGTTGGGGATTTGTGTAGCGAGGACAGGGATCGAACCTATGACCTTCGGGTTATGAGCCCGACGAGCTACCGCTGCTCTACCTCGCGATGAGGGTGCAAAGATACGTTGAACAAAATGAATAAACAAACGAAACTGATTTATTTTTGTTAAAGATTTCTATTTGGCCGTATCGTAGTATTTTTATGCATCAATGAGCGATACATTTCAATCGGGTTTCGTAAATATTTTCGGCCAGCCTAATGCAGGCAAATCTACACTGCTAAATGCATTATTGGGCGAACAACTAGTTATAACATCTCCCAAGGTACAGACTACGCGCCATCGTATAATAGGTATATTGAATGATGAGCACTACCAGATAGTGTTTTCAGATACACCGGGCATTATAGACCCTAAATATAAACTGCACCAGAAAATGATGCAGCAGGTAAAAAATGCGCTGGAAGACACGGACGTAGCTATATTGATACATGACATTGCCGCACCTATAGAAGATCTGGAAGCTATAACTCAATCGTTAAAGCTTAAAACGCCTACGCTTTTACTGCTTAACAAGATAGACCTGGTAAAGGATAAAAAAAGTATAGATGCCACTGTAGCACTCTACAAAGAAAAATTTCCTAAATGTGAAATTTTAACGGTATCTGCCCAAAAGAAAATAAATGTAGATAAGATTATTCCTATCTTGTTACGTCATCTGCCTGAGGGAGCGCCTTATTATCCGGAAGATCATATATCTGATAGAACAGAGCGGTTCTTTGTTACTGAATTGATACGTGAGCAGATATACAATCTTTATCACGAAGAAATACCTTACCACGCTGCGGTAATCATTCAGGCCTTCGAAGAAAAGGCAACACTTGATGTTATTAAAGCGGAAATTATTGTGAGCAGGGAAACACAAAAGATCATTTTGCTAGGCAAGGGCGGCAGCATGATAAAGCAACTGGGCATAAACGCAAG
>JAFDXS010000184.1 GCA_018267795.1 Bacteroidota bacterium
GAAAGATGATATTCGCAAAGAGAACCAACTTTATCCTTTTAACTTCACTTATGTAAAAACGGATACACTGGGTGATGCGTCCAAACTGGGGCTGTTATATGGCAACCTCATTTTTAATGGCATCATAATAGGCCCCACTTATGAGTTCACTTATAACTCCCAGGTAGGTCCGCAGAAAACAAGCAGCTTTTATTTTGATGCGCTTATAGATCTTTCCGGCAATATCATAGGCCTGGCAGAGCATGCTAATTATAAAGACCATCCTCAAACACTGCTTGGCTCTACCTACGCACAGTACCTTAAGTATCAGCTGGACTACAGGTACTATTTTAAGATGAGCCAGACTAATACACTGGCCAGCCGCATACTTATAGGCGAGGGTTTGCCTTATGGCAATTCATCTCAGTTGCCAAATATTAAACAGTTCTTTAGTGGTGGCAGCAGCAGTTTGCGTGGTTTCCCTACAAGACTGGTAGGCCCAGGTACTTTTAATGAAAATTATCTCTATGGCACCAGCCAGTATATAGAAACACTAGGCGATATGAAGCTGGAACTAAATACAGAATTGCGCACCACGGTATATAAATTTTTCAGCACGGCGTTATTTGTAGATGCCGGTAATATCTGGTTGTATAATGATAATCCCCAGTTCCCTGGCGGTAAGTTTACCAAAGATTTCTATAAGGAGCTCGCGGTAGATATGGGTATCGGTCTCCGCTTCGATGTGAAAATATTGCTCATAAGGCTGGACGTAGGTATTCCTGTCCGCGAACCATTCCTACCTGAAAACGAACGCTGGGTCTTTAACAAAATCAACTTTGGCGACCCTACATGGAGAAAGAATAACCTGGTATTTAATATAGCCATAGGTTATCCTTTCTAAAAAACAGCTGCTGAGCTAGCTTATTTTCTCATTGTTTTTTACCACATCCTTGGTGCTTCTTACCAGGCCTATACCTGCGAAGAAGAATATCAGGCCAAGAATACCATACATTGATATAGCCTTTATATCATAAGTACTTGTAGCGCTGTGGTTAACAAAATTTACGGCAGCCATTATTAGTCCCAGGATGCCCAGTAAGGTTAATATTACGCCGATTACTCTTTTTTCCATAGTTCATTTGTTTTGTAATATGTATGGTTAAAAAGAGTATGCCGCGGCAGCTATTATTGCTTGGCCATCATAAATAAGCCGTCGCTGCACTTCAGTACTATAGTATCGCGGGCAGGCAAAGGACCAGAAGCTATAAGCCCCGATCTGTTGTCGAAACTATCAATGGAATTAGCCGGTATAAAGCCCGCGTGTACATACATACCGCCGGAATAGCTGAAAGAATAAGTGTAGTCTTCAGTTACAATATTGCCTGAGGCATCCTTATGCGTATATACAGCGCTCATATCTTTCTTTAGCACTAATGTGCGGTACTGGCTATTAGCGGTAAGTGCGCCCCAGATATTTATATAGCTGTAGTCAAATGCATCATAAGCCTTCCAGGTGGTCTGTGCAGTGTAGCCGGTCAGCGCTACGGAGCGGTACATGCCTGTATGCAGCGGTGCCAGTATGGGGAAAAGCGTATCATTACTGCGCGGCGTCATGGTAGATGGCGTATTAGCAAATACCAGCCAGTTGGTGCTGAGATAATCATCACTGTACCAATCTACATAGTAGGTAGCAGTAGTATCAAGACTATTAAACGATATTTTATATACAGTACCCGGCGGCAGGTGACAAGTCATAAACAGGTTACTGTTGGTATTATAGTCTGCTATTTTCTTATAAATATTTACTCGAACGGTAGCAGTTAAATTGTTGGCTATAATATAGTTGCGCACACCTGGCCGCTGCACGGGAGCAGGCACCGGGTTAGGCAAACTTTTTTTGTCTTTGGTACACCCAAATAATATAAAGCAGGAAAGAAAAACACCAAGGCAATATAATCCGGGCCGGTTCATTAAGTCTCTGATTAGAGTATTTTTTAAGCTTATTAAAGATAAGGGAATTTTAGAATTCTTTAACTCAAACTTATTAATAAACTGTGCCGCTATTTTGCTGGTCCTGTCTTTATGCGGGCAAATCTTTCTTTTAGCTTCAGCAGCTTCTTTTCAAACAGCTCGTAGGAAAGAGCAGCCATCCCTATTGTACATATGAAGCCCATCAGGTAAATGACAATACTGTTATTGCTGATAAGTCTTATTACCATATTTACTACTATAAAATGATACATGTACATACCATATGAAACCTTACCAATGTAATTTAAAGGCTTATAATCAAGATTAATGATAGAGGTTTTATGATTTACAAGGTTTAGAATAATGATACTAAACAGCACTGCCTCTATTTCCCATACAAAATTTTTGAAGGCAAGATTTGCGATGATAATGCCTGCAGACGCGACGTAGCAAAATAGCTGGGTATATTTATTTAGAAGTAGCTGCTTCATTTCCCCCAAATAATTGACACAGGCAAAGTAGCTCCCGATTAATAGGCAGTCTATTTGAAAATCATTTTTGAAAAAAGTAAGCGCACCTATTAAAAATTTGTTGGGGAAACGAGAGCCGGCAAGGATCAGGAAAATTTTTATTGCAACATACACGGCGATAAGCACTAAAATACCTTTTTTTATTTTAGTAGCGTCTCGTAGTTTGTTTACAATCAGCGGCCAAAATAAATAGTACTGTTCTTCCACACCTATTGACCATGTTTGGACAAGATAGGGAAGTGGACCAAAAAGCAATAGTTGCAGGTTGGGTAAGAAAAAAATAAATAAGGCAAGATTTATCGCGAAATTACTCCCTGTCGGATCACTCCATCCTTTTATGGTAAATATTGGGAAATGCGGTAGAATAAAAAAGGCCAAAAAAATTACCAAGAAATACACAGGCCATATCCTGAGTACCCGGCGCATATAAAAGTCTTTAATTGATATGCGACCATACTTTTTCTGCTCAATTAACAACAGAGAGGTAATAAGAAAACCGCTCAATGCAAAGAATAGATTAACCCCCATCTTTGCTAATAGAAAAAGCGCATTTGTATTATTATAGTGATTTGGAAGATTATTGATCTCTTTTAGCTTTTCTATATGCGTTACCATCACCATGCTGGCTGCCAAAAAACGAAGCGCGTTGAGATTATGAAAATAAACTTTAACAGGAGCAGCATCTTTCACAGGCTCCGTTGTTTTTATATCCGCAACAGCTGTTTGTTCCAATAGAGATGAATTTGTTGCAAAATACTATGATTTTCTCCGATTATATTTATTATGATTGTATGATATGTTCGTACATCTCTTTAAAAGGTTTCCCTTTTACCTCATGTACTATTTTGGCCTGGTACACCTCAGCATCTCCCAGCAGGCTTATACACAACTTTATAGCCTCCGGGTGCATAGATTTAAAAACCATTTCTGTCACCATGCTCATTTGCTTATAGCATTCCTGAAGTTTGTTTCTACCCTTTTCTGTAAGGCTTATCAGCGTGGCACGCTTATCGGTGTCATGCTGCCTGCTTTGTATATAGCCTTCCTTTATCAGCTTATTTATAGCATCCATGCCTGTAGTATATTCTATCAGCATGGCATTTATAAGTTCTGTTTTTTTCACTTCTTCCAGGAAACGGAGCTCATTTAAAAAATAAAACGTTTCAGGCAGCGGCACATTCAGCTCAGCCATTGCTGCCTCAAAATATACACGATATATATGTGTAAGCCTTCCCATTATCTTCATCAGCAGCGATCCATCCGTCGGGGGGAGCTTACCGCCTACCATATCCTCGCGCCGGGCATTTTGTGCCAGGAAGTAGCGACAAAAATCTGCTACATCTCCATTGGCATGTTGCTGTTCAAACTTATCCCACTCATTTACTAAAGAAACTACTTTATTCATTTATTGCATCGGTTTCGTTCCAAATTTACAATAAATAATTAAAAAAAGTTATAATTATATCGATTTAGTTTTACTTTTACCGCATAAACTACATAATTGATGTATTTAAAGGATAAAATGAACTTAAAAATTAATTCACCGATTTTTTTAGAGCTTTTACCGATAAGTAACAATGGTTAGCCGAATTAGCTTTTAAGCCCCTGAAATACCAATATAGATTTGCATCACATTTTAGAAAACAGTACAATGAAACAAACACTACATATACTCAGCGCAAAGAAAAAAATGCTGGTAACGCTGGGCTTCATGCTTAGCAGCAGTATTGCTGCCTGGGCCCAGGCCACCATTAGTGGTAAGGTGGTAGATGATAAAGGCAAAGCAGTGGCAGGCGCCAGTGTTTACCTGGATAGCACACTTGAGGGCGGTACTGCTGACACAGCAGGTAATTTTAAATTCACTACTACCGAAACAGGCTTTAAAACAATTGTTGCATCAGAAGTGGGCCATGAAAATGGTGGCTTGCCCCTGGATATAAAGGGTGATCTGAGTGGAATACTCATTAAATTAAAATCTGAAAAAACACACAGGCTCAATGATGTAGTAATAACCGCAGGCAGCTTCGATGCATCTAACGATAAAGACAAAACTGTATTAAAGCCGATGGACATAGTAACTACAGCGGGTACACAGGCCGACGTTGTAAAATCTATGGAAACACTGCCGGGTACCCAAAAGCAAGGCGCTGAAAACGGCCTCTTTGTACGTGGTGGTGATGCCAGCGAAGCCGCTATACTGGTAGATGGTATGGTAGTGCAGAATGCCTTCTTTAGTGGTCCTCCCGGTGTTACTACCCGCAGTCGTTTTGGCGCCTTTCAATATAAAGGTGTATCCTTCAGCAGCGGTGGCTATAGTGCCCGCTACGGACAAGCGCTGAGTAGTGTGCTGGAACTGAACAGCCTGGACCTTGCAGATAAAAGCACGGTGAACATGGGCATAAACATGGCAGGCGTATATGCCAGCGGCACCAAACTATGGAAAAACAGCAGCCTGGACATAGGTGCTAACTACAATAACCTTTCACCTTTCTACGGCATCGCCAATACCAACTATAAGTTTTATGATGTACCTGTAGGCGGTGGCGGCAATATGCACTATGCATGGAAGCCTAACAAAGATGGCATACTAAAAGTAGCAGTGAACGGCACCTATTTTAGCAGCGGTATTGCAGTGCCAAGCCCTTTTCAGCCTGATACAGATCTTAACTATGTAACTAAGAACACAGATATATTTTCTGAAGTTTCTTATCGTCAGATGTTTAAGAATAAGTTTAGCTTATATACAGCAGCATCTTATAGCTATGATTATAACGATAACAAATGGGGTGCACTGCCTTTTAAAGAAACAGACCAGCGTGCGCAATACAGGCTGGAAGGTAAATGGTATGCTACTACTCGCTTTAGCTTGCTGGCAGGTACCGACATACAACATTACAGCATAGATCGTGATGCCTGGCTTCCTCAGGGCAATAGCGTTGACACCTTCAACAGGTATAAACAGAACTTTACCGAAACACAGGTTGCAGGTTTTGTAGAGGCTGACTGGACACCAGTATATTGGCTGGCAATACGCCCGGGACTGCGTTATGAACATAGTGTATTACTGAACAAGGACGGAATTGCGCCACGTATGAGCTTAGCTATAAAAACCAGCGACAATAGCCAGGTATCTCTTG
>JAFDXS010000185.1 GCA_018267795.1 Bacteroidota bacterium
TATGGGTACCTACTCTTTATTGAGTAGGTATTTTTATTTTAGCATATGGGCGCAGCAAGGTCAAAAAAGAAGAAATCTGCTTCAAAAAGGATATGGTTAACTATACTGACAATTGCAGTGGTAGCAGTAGCTTACTTTGCTTTTGAAATATTTGGCCCTAACACCGGTTCCTTTTCAGAAGGGCCGTATCTCTATATACATACTGGCTCTACTTATGAACAGGTAAAGGAAAGCCTGGTAAGTGGCGGCTATGTGAGAAACATCAGAAGCTTTGATCTGTTGGCCAGGCAGATTAATTATCCCGAGCATATTCATCCCGGAAAATATACTATTAATAAGGGCATGAGCAATTATGCTATTATTCGCTTACTGCATTCGGGAAGGCAGACACCTGTGAAGCTGGTGATAAACAAACTGCGTAAAGAGCAAGATTTTATTAATCTTCTGGGGCAAAACCTAGAAGCGGATTCTAATGTGCTGAAGCAAATGTTTCATGATCCGGTTTACCTGTCGCAGTTTGGGCTTGATACCAATACACTAATGTGTGCTGTGATGCCAGATACCTATGATTTTTTCTGGAATACTACTGCTGACAAAGCCTTTAGGAAAATAGAAAAGAGTTATGCTCATTTCTGGACGCCAGAACGCATACAACAAGCCAAGAACCATGATCTAACACCGCAGCAAGCGATAACAGTGGCCTCAATAGTAGATGAAGAAACTAATAAAAACGATGAGAAAGCCAAGATTGCAAGCGTATATCTTAACCGCCTGCATAAGGGCATAAGGCTGCAGGCCGACCCGACGGTAAAGTTTGCTATAGGCGACTTTACCATACGCCGCATTACCGGAGCACACCTGCAATTTTCTTCTCCTTATAATACTTATTTGAATACCGGATTACCACCGGGACCTATATGTACACCATCCGTAGCAAGTATAGAGGCAGTGTTGCAAGCGCCTGCTACTGACTATTTATATTTCTGTGCAAAGGAAGACTTTAGCGGCTATCATCGCTTTGCGGCTACTTTGCAAGAGCATATGCAAAATGCACATCTTTATCAGCAGGCTTTGAATGAGCGGGGGATACATTAGGATGTGAAGTACTTTTATTAATATTGCTTGAAAATTTACCTTATGAAATTAATTTATTCTGTCATTTTTACCTTATTTTTTTCAAATACTTTATTTGCCCAGATTTATCCGCGATATCCTTCTTTAAATAGGATTGCTTATTATCCATTTACAGGCAATGCAAATGATTATAGCGGAAATGGGTATAATCTATCTGTAACAGGTGCTACGCTTTGTGCTGACCGTTTTGGGAATGCTAATGCGGCTTATCAATTTAATGGGATAGACAATATACTTTTATATAGTAGCTTGTTACCTACTGATAGTAACTTTACATATTCTTGTTGGGTTTCATCAACCGTGACACAGAATGCAGTGGTAATGTTCAACGGTAATTCTGGCTGGAATGGTTATGGATATGCTATGATGGACAGTGCAGGTATAACAGGCGAGGTGGGAAATGACCTGGAGATAATGTGCGGCAATGTAGGTTATTTTGGCACACACCATTTGCCCAATGGTTGGCATCATTTCCTCTTTAAGGTAACAAATAATAGTACAGTTGATTATTTTTTTGATGGACAGAAAATAAGCAGCGCCCTATTCTTTTATAATCCACCTGTCGGCAAATTTGAAATAGGTGGAAGTAGCGATCTTGCTGGTTATAACTTAAATGGCAAAATAGATGATGTTTCCGTTTACGACAGGGCTATTGATTCTTTAGAAATACTGCAAGTGTATTATGGTTGTTATAAACAGATTACTACTCAGCCGGTGTCTGTAAATATAAAAACAGGTTTTACAGGTAAAATGTTTATAAATACTGATGATACATTTCATACAGTACAATGGCAGGTCGATATGGGAACCGGGTTTGTAGATTTGACAGGTGCGGGTCCGTATTCAGGTATTAATAAGGATACGCTTGTTATAACATCTCCAACCGTTACGCTTAATAATACACATTATAGATGTATTGTGAAAAATATGATTGGATGTGCTGATACATCTTCTGCCGCAATACTTAATGTTAGTACAACCGGTGTTAACGAAACGAAAACTGAGGCCGAAATAGAGGTTTATCCTAATCCAGCTACTAATAATATACGAATTACGCTTTCAGAGAGCATAAATAAGGGATACGTGCAGTTACTAAGTGTTACGGGGCAAGTAACATCAAGAAAAGAGATATCCGGCAATATTATAAATTTTGACTTGAGAGATCTATCTGCGGGTGTTTATTTCGTACAGATAAATAATGGAAGCAATTCGATATTTAAAAAAATAATAAAGAATTAAAATAAGAACATTTATATCTAAAGCTCCTGTAGAACGGGAGCTTTATTTTTTTATAGCCTAATGGTACAATTTTACCGTATCCTTGTGATAGGGGTAATATCATCGTTATGCAGATAGTAGAAGTAACTTTAAAGACGACATCTATTTCTAAGACTAAGCGATTTTATCATAAGACGCTGGAGTTACCAATGGTAAAGGAAACAAATGAAAGGATCTCTTTCCAGGCTGGTAAAACAATATTGACATTTGAAGTGACTGAAACAGGGAAGCCATTTTATCATATAGCGTTCAACATTACTAATAACAGGTTCTCAGATAGTTTTGAATGGATGGAGCAAAAATTGGATATTCTTTCTGTTGAGAATAATATACCAATTGCAGTGTATCCCAACTGGAATGCTGAATCCTTTTATTTTCTGGATAATAATGGCAGCATACTGGAATTTATCGTGCGGTTTGATCTGCCTTATCATTCCAACAAGCCTTTTTCTGTAAATGATATTGTGGAGATCAGTGAGGTGGGGATGGTGGTAGATGATGTGAACGCTGTGGCGGCGCAATTATCCGGGCGGCATAACATACCTTATTTCAAAAAAGGACCACGTTTGACAGACTTTATTGCAATGGGCGATGAGGAGGGATTGCTACTATTGTCGCAGAATACACGTCCGTGGGTGCCTACTAACCGGCCGGCACAACATTTCCCGGTTAAAATAAAGTTGAATACAGAGATTTTGGAATTTTAGAACGCGATAATAGTCAGGCAAACATATAGTATTTAAATATTTTCAATACCCCTATAGGCTGCTATTTATGTTTGACTTTGGAATTTAATAATACGACCTGTAACTTTGCGGCACAATTATAAAACAGTTCTTTAAATCAACTCCAAAAAATGAGTAAAGTAAAAGTTGCCATAAACGGCTTTGGCCGTATAGGTCGCCTGGCTTTCCGTCAGATATACAATATGGACGGTATTGAAGTTGTTGCTATCAACGACCTGACAAAGCCTAATGTATTAGCACATCTTTTGAAATATGATACTGCACAAGGGCGTTTTGGTCAGGATGTGAAACATACTGATGATTCAATAGTAGTTAACGGCCACGCAATAAAGATATATGCACAGAAAGACCCTGCTCAAATACCATGGGGCCAACATGATGTAGATGTAGTATTGGAATGTACCGGCTTCTTTACCGATAAAGAAAAAGCAGAAGGCCATATAAAAGCTGGCGCTAAGCGTGTAGTTATATCTGCACCAGCTACAGGCGAAATGAAAACTGTTGTGTTCAATGTAAACCATGATATTCTTGACGGTTCTGAAACAGTAATAAGCTGCGCTTCGTGTACTACTAACTGTCTTGCACCAATGGCTAAAGTGTTGAATGATTCTTATGGCATCGTTACAGGCTTAATGACTACAGTGCATGCATATACTAATGACCAGAACACACTGGATGCTCCGCACCCTAAGGGCGACCTTCGCCGTGCACGTGCAGCAGCAGAGAACATAGTACCTAACAGCACCGGTGCTGCTAAGGCAATAGGCCTGGTACTACCTGAACTAAAGGGCAAACTGGACGGCGGTGCACAGCGTGTACCTACTGTTACCGGTTCTCTTACTGAACTTGTAACTATACTGAGTAAGAAAACAAGTGTAGAAGAAGTAAATGCTGCAATGAAGGCTGCTGCTAATGAAAGCTTCGGTTACAACGAAGATGAAATTGTGAGCTCTGATATTATAGGCATTAACTTCGGTTCTCTTTTTGATGCTACACAGACTAAAGTAATGACTGTAGGCGATCAGCAACTGGTGAAAACTGTAAGCTGGTATGACAATGAAATGAGCTATGTAAGCCAGCTGGTACGTACTGTTAAGTACTTCGCAGGTCTTATCTCTAAATAATATATTTTTTTCTGAAACGCCGCCTGCTACAGGTGGCGTTTCTTTTATTAAATCATTTCTTCCTATGAGCAAGTTCAGCGATTTTAATTTTAAAGGCCATAAAGCGCTTATACGCGTTGACTTTAATGTGCCAATAAAAGATGGCAAGATTACCGACGACACACGCATACGCGCAGCTATTCCTACTATAAAGAAGGTATTGCAGGATGGTGGCAGTGTGATATTGATGAGCCACTGGGGCAGACCGCATAAAGACATTGAAAAGAAGCCCAATCTCACACTTGCTGATTTTTCTTTGAAGCCCGTAATAGCACATTTATCGCAGCTTATTGGTACAGATGTACAGTTTGCCGATGATTGTATAGGTGATGATGCTATGCAGAAGGCTAAAGATCTGCAGGCTGGGCAGGTATTGCTGCTGGAAAATCTCCGCTACTATAAGCAAGAAGAAAAAGGCGATAAGGATTTTGCTGAAAAGCTTTCTAAACTGGGAGATGTGTATGTAAATGATGCTTTTGGTACTGCTCATCGTGCACATGCTTCTACCGCAGTAATAGCTCAATTCTTTTCAAAAGAGAATAAAATGTTTGGCTTGCTGATGGAAGCAGAAGTGGCTGCTGCTGAGAATGTACTGCACAATAACAAAAAGCCTTTTACTGCTATAATAGGTGGTGCAAAGGTTTCTGACAAGATACTGATCATTGAAAACCTGCTTGAGAAAGCTACCGATATAATAATAGGTGGTGGTATGGCTTACACCTTTTTTAAGGCGCAGGGTTGCCATATAGGTAATTCGCTTTGCGAAGAAGACAGGCTGGACACTGCCAATGAACTGCTAAAGAAAGCAGAAGCGAAGGGCGTATGCATACACCTGCCTTCTGACAGCATAATAGCAGATAAGTTTGCAGCAGATGCAAATACGTCATCAGCTAACAATGCAGAAATACCTGCCGGCTGGATGGGGCTGGATATTGGCCAGATGGCAATAGAACAATTCACAAAAGTGATCAGCGAATCTAAAACCGTACTTTGGAATGGCCCTATGGGGGTGTTTGAAATGGAAAAATTTCAACACGGTACCAAGGCGATAGCACAAGCTGTGGCGGAAGCAACGAAGAATGGCGCGTACTCGCTGGTAGGTGGTGGCGACAGTGTAGCGGCTGTAAACAGGTTTGACTATGCTGATAAAGTAAGCTACGTATCTACAGGTGGTGGCGCATTACTGGAATATTTTGAAGGGAAGGAACTGCCAGGTATTGCAGCAATTAAGGGTTAATAATAAAGCTGGATAATAATAAAACAGGCTCCC
>JAFDXS010000186.1 GCA_018267795.1 Bacteroidota bacterium
CACCAGCAGCTCTAGTTTCTCCTGTAGTGACGTCTGTTCATCTCTTAATATTTCCTTCACGCTATGCAAAAAGTTTTGCATAGTCTCCACCATTATTATATCAAACAGCTTTTCCTTACTCCTGAAGTAGTAGTTCAGCAATGCCAGGTTATAGCCTGCTTCCTCCGCTATATCCCTCGTTCTGGTAGCCGCATACCCCTTCTGCAGAAACACCTTTCTTGCTGCTTCTTTTATTTTTTCTTCAGTGCTGCTGTTTTTTTCTATTGCTTCCTTCTTCATAATTATCAGCACAAATTTATAATTAAAATCATGATTTAAACAAATAATTTAATCAATTGATTAAATTTACAAAATAACTGTAGCCTTAAGTCATATATTTTCAATTGTTTGCATTTTATTATGGCTAAGTCACTAACTTTATCTATCTAGTGCATGTATGCCAAACAGACCAATTATTATTATTGACGACGACAAGGACGACATTTTTTTTATTGAAAACATCGTCCGCCAATTAAATATTGAACGCGAGCTCGTAACATTCACTGATTGCCATAAGGCTTTGGCATACTTACAAAATGCACATAAGCCGCCATTTCTCATCTTTTGCGATATAAATATGCCTGTAATGAACGGAATCGAATTTCGTTCTGAGCTCTGCAAAGACGAAAAATTAATGCTTAAGTCCATTCCTTTTTTATTTTTAACCACTTCCGTAAACAATCTTGAGGTAAAAGAAGCTTATGATCTCGCAGCCCAGGGGTACTTCAAAAAGCCTGATAGCGTATCAGAATATAAACAGCTTATAAATAGCGTTATTTCTTATTGGACAGTCTGCGAACGTCCTCAAATGCTTAAAAGCACCGGATAAGCTATTCACTTCCCGTATCCTGGTATTCTTTTCTCTTAGCCACTTTACTGCTGTTTAGCGTTCCTTGCGTCGCACTACGTCTTGTATTCCTATTCGTCTTATTTGCCATTACGTCATTGCAAAAATCAAACAAAATGTTGAATTTTATTTTATTACTATATTTGCATTTTGCAAATTGACGTTATGAAGACAGCCACAATTCAGGAGTTTTATAAAGAAGGCCCTTTTGCTTCAGACAAAGAGCTGAACCAATTACTGCCGGATGGTATCAATAAAGAAATAGGGCACTTCAATGTCTTTAGTATCGCAGATACATTAGAGAAAGTCAGCAAAAGCGGTGTTATGCCCTATAACCGCCGTGCGTACTATAAGATAAGCCTGATAATAGGCCGCAACAGAGCCGAATATGCTGATAAAACAATAGAGATAGAAAGAAGCGCGCTTCTCTTTGCCACCCCTAAGATCCCGTACAACTATGTGCCACAGGATATGGACCAGGCTGGCAATTTCTGCATATTCACAGACGATTTCCTGGTACATAGCAAGAGCGGCGTTGTGCTCGATGAGCTACCGATCTTTAGAGCTGGTGGCTATCCTGTCTTCCAGGTTTCGGCAGAAGAGGTGGAAGAGATAAATGCTATTTTCAAAAAAATGCACAAGGAGCTGTCTTCAGACTATACATACAAGTATGATCTCTTACGCAATTATGTGCTTGAGCTCATCCACTACGGCCAAAAACTGCAGCCTGCCACTGCCTTACATGCCACACACAATGCTTCGGCACGTGTTTCCTCCTTATTTGCAGAGCTGCTGGAGCGCCAATTTCCCATCGAGTCTCCACAGCAAAGGCTAAAACTACGCACAGCTAAAGACTATGCTGAGCGCTTGTCTGTCCATGTCAATCATCTGAATAAAGTATTGAAAGAAAATACAGGCAAAACCACTACAGAGCTTATTGGCAATCGCATTATACAGGAAGCTAAGATATTGCTGAAGCAAACGAATTGGAATATTTCAGAGATCGCATATAGCTTAGGCTTTGAAGAGGTAGCCCATTTTTCCAATTTTTTCAGAAGGCAAACGGCGTCTTCTCCCTTAGCTTTTCGTTCTTAGTCCATCATGATTTGAATTTTGCAAATATCAGATTGATACGCGCAAATATCGAAAGCCCCTTTCGTCTCACCTTTGTACTGTTAAGCAATAAAAAAACAAGTACAAAATGAGTAACAAAATAGCATTAGTAACAGGTGGCAGCCGTGGCCTGGGTAAAAACGCTGCATTAAGCCTCGCAAAGAAGGGTATTGACGTAATCCTTACCTACAACAGCAGAAAAGAAGACGCGCTGGCCGTAGTGGCAGAGATTGAAAAATTGGGCGCTAAAGCAGCGGCATTACAGTTAAACGCAGGCGACATAAAAAGCTTTGATGCCTTTTTCAACACCCTCACCGCAGTCCTGAAAAATACTTTCGCAACAAATCGTTTTGATTTCCTGATCAACAACGCTGGCATAGGCATCATGGCACCATTCGCACAAACTACCGAAGAGCAATTCGACGAGCTTATGAATATTCATTTCAAAGGAGTTTATTTCCTTACGCAGAAAGCCTTGAACTTTATTAATGACGGTGGACGTATTATTAATATTTCCAGTGGTCTTGCACGTTTTTCTGTTGCTGGCGCTTCGGCTTATGCAAGCATGAAGGGAGCTATCGAAGTACTTTCCAGGTACATGGCCAAAGAACTTGGCACTCGTGGCATAGCAGTAAATGTAGTAGCACCTGGTGCTATAGAAACCGATTTTGGCGGCGGACGCACACGCGACAATGAGCAAGCCAAAGCATTTGTAACAAGTGTCACCGCCTTAGGCCGCCCTGGCTTACCAGACGACATCGGCGGGATAATATCATTCATGTGCACCGAAGAGGCCCGCTGGATAAACGCCCAGCGCATAGAAGCCTCAGGAGGTATGAACATTTAACATGAAACGAGAAATATTTAAAAAACCATTTTGCTAAAGCAAAATGGTTTTCTTATTCTTTAAGAGATATATTAGCATCATCTCCTTTATGCATTACAAATGCTAAAGCAAATTGCATTAAGCAATAACTAATTGTACTTTTTCTTTTGCAACACCTATAGTAACAATTGTACCGGCATTAAAATTTAAAAAATCAGCTTCTACCCCATCAGAGAAGATAATGCCATTAGATGGCATTAATGATTCTAGCACAAGTTCCTGCGCTTTATTAATTATACCCCCACAAACATTGATCTGCGTTTTTTTACTGAGGAAGGGTTCGCGCACTATAAACATCAGTTGTTCATTTTTAAGTTTGGGTTGCATTCGCTTTGCGCTGTTTTTTTCAATCATGTTACCGATGCTATAAATCATATTGAAAATAGAGCTTAACCACCCTGTTGTTCCTGATGGTGTTGATACTATTATTCCGGAAGAAGAATGTTCCTCATTATTTTTATTATATAATATTTTGTATCGAGCAGAAACATGCGAATTAACACCTATAAAGAGGTCATTAAAGGCTAGTAGTCTTTGCCCATCATTCAGTCGGGCTTCAGCTAGTATCACACTTTTTGTAGTATGTGTTTTGGCTATTACCTTCTCTACCTGGGGCAAAAAATTGGTAGGCTTAAATGGCAACAAAACACCATCATATCTTTTTTCATCCGGGTTTACTGCTATTATCGGTATATTATTTACATACTTCGCGGTATTCGCTACCAACCCATCCTGCCCCACTACTATTACTACTTGCTTATCATTAAATAAAAATGATGGCAGAAATACTCTATCCACAATTTTATTTTTAATGATATTAGATAGTTGACGTTGCATTGACGATAGCGACTGATGAAACATTTCATGCTCGGCTTCATAATCACTAAAATCACCTCCCGAATGCTCTATATAAAATCTTGCCTGAGCAACTGTGTTAAACCTTTCAACAAGCAATTCAAGTCGTGTTTTATTCTTTATTATAATCGCATATTCAATTGCCATTACGCCCCCTTCTTTTCATTGAGAATGGAGTCCAGCAGATCAGGGCTAATATTCAAGGTACCTATTTTACCTGCATTTTCAGCAAGTTGCCTGAATGCAAGTGATATATTAAATCGAGGATCTGCGTTGTTATTCAGTGCAGTTAATACTTTCCAGTCTATTTCTTTATAAGGTTTTAAAGTAGTTTCTATTACATAGCCCTGCGTTTCGGCTTCTTTCCGTTCATTCTGTGTTTTTTGTTGCAGCAGCTCTTTGCGTTGGTTCTCCACTGCTATATCTGCTTGTAATAACATTTCTCTTAGCTTCCGGTCATTTTCTGATTTTTGTATTTGCGCTTCCATTTTCTTTTCGTCTATCTGTTTCTTCTTTTCTTCTACTGCTATTTCAGTATTTAACTCACTTTCTTTTATTTTTCGCTCCTGCTCAACAGCAAAATTTCTGCGCTCATATATTGCCTGGTCTGCATCTTGTTGCAGGCGCTCTCTTGTCTCAGTCTCCAATGCCCTCGCCATTTCGGGTGTAGCCTTTACACCTAAAATGCTCACACTTAATATCTCAATACCCAAAATGGCAATCGCTTGAGATGCTTTCAGACCTTCTGTGATTTTAGCCTCAATTATTTTTGCAGAACGAATTGACTCCTTTAGTCCTAGACCATGAATAAATGCAGAAGTAGCTGTCTGTGCTTCATTAATAATTCTTTGATTCAGCTTCTCAGTATCATTTTTCTTATATACACCATTACCATCTACCGTAAAATCCAGCATTTCAGCCAATTGCTTGGGATTATTTATTTTATAGGTAACCTGCCCCTGTATTGTAATGCTTTGGTAATCATCGGTTGTTTCATTAAATATAAACGGAAGATCATTACTTCCTATTGGTATTGCCGAGATAGAGCTACTGGGTGCAAAATAAAAAAAGGAAAGCCCGCGACCTTCTTTTAAGACATTACCATTCTTATAATGAATGATATAAGTCATAGAATCAAACTTAATATATTTTAAGCCAAACATTTTTTCGGTTTTATATTAATAACCTGATAACAGGTTATTAATAGGTTTATAATGGATAAATATAATAACAAAACTGAACAAACTGTACACATTCCCTTGCTTACGAGGCCTTTAAAAAGAGGCTGGCGTCAGAGCTTTCACTGCGAAGGATGCAAAAGTCTCACAAAACATGAATATACTTCTCACCCTATCCTTTCTTTTGGCAAAAGAACAAGCACAACAATAAATTCCAATTCGCCTGGGCACGGTTATTATACACCTGCAGTATAATACTCTCAAAAACACTACAATATATTTATTATGAGAAAAATGATAGTATCATTTTCGGTTCTTGCGATGATAGGCTTTGCCGCTTGTAAAAAAAGCGACTCTAGCCCATCCAATAGCGCAAGCGTTATGTTCGTTAACGGTACGGCTGGCACAACTAATGTAGATGTAACTGCAAACGGCACTAAAGTGCAGTCTGGTACCAATCTGACATTCCTTAAAGGGTCAGGATATCAGTCTGTTACCGCAGGTAGTGAGAATATAGCATTTGTAATTACAAGCTTAGGCACTCCGCTTAAGTCTGCTACCACCAGCTTCACAGCAGGCTCCCATTATTCAGTATTTTCAGGTGGCATTATTACAAACCCCTCAGTCGTTATTACTACCGACGATCTCACAGCCCCCGCATCTGGCAGCGCA
>JAFDXS010000187.1 GCA_018267795.1 Bacteroidota bacterium
GTATCACGCATTATACCTGCAGCGCTCGAAAATGGCTACGCAGTATTCCTTACAGCAGACCATGGCAATGCAGACTATATGATAAATGAAGATGGAACGCCAAATACAGCTCACACGCTTAACCCTGTGCCGCTGTTCCTTATTTCAAATGATTACAAAGGTGTGCTTAAACCGGGTAAGCTTGGCGATATAGCTCCATCCATTCTCCAGTATATGGGTATTACCATACCGCAGGAGATGACAGGCAATGTATTAATCAATTAAACGAATCATTTTTATAAAGTAAGAAGGGCCTGCAAATTGCATGCCCTTCTTACTTATGCTAAGTTATTTTCTATCGTGCTATCCACGGAGTAGGATCTATTTTTACCTGGCTGCCTTTGCCCTGGTCTTTCCATATCTGCAGGTTGATAGTAGGCTCCCCTTCATCATTATTGCCTACAGTGCCTATCACTTCCTTAGTATGTACTGCCTGATCTTTCTTCACGTACACCTTTGAGAGGCCGTTGTAAACACTATAATACCTGCCGTGGCTTACTATCACTATCCAGCTATCACCCGTTACTGAGAATACATTCACCACCTTACCATCAAATATGGCACGCGCGCTGGCTCCCGGCGTGGTGCGAATATCTATACCGTTATTTTCAATCATTACCTTTTCGTATACCGGGTGCGGGTGGCGGCCAAACTGGTCTGATATAAAACCTTTCTCTACCGGCCATGGCAAGCGGCCATGGTTATTTTCAAAGCTATTAGACAAGGCCATAGCCTCCGGCGTAATACTTAGGTTATATGCTGGCGCAGGTTTAGCAGGTACATTAGTCCTTGGCACCGGCCTTGTTGCTGCTACATTGCCTCCGGCATTATTATTTGCATTATTAGCTGCGTTATTATTCACCGTTACATTGCCTTTCGTATTACCATTGGCAGGGTGACCATTATTATTAGATGGTGGTGGCAATGTATTGCTTGGGCCTACCATCAGGAGCTTTCGTCTTTCTTCTTCCTGTCGTTTGCGTTCTTCCTCCTCCGCCTTTCTGCGCTCTGCTTCTATTTCTCTTCTTATCACATCGCTAATGGCCTTATTCACTTTCGCCGCAGCTTTCCTGTTTCTTTCTATCTCAGCCATCAATTGTTTCTCCTGGCCTTTCAGATCTTTTACTACTTCATTCGTTTCATTTGTTTCTTTTTCAAACACCTGTTTCTGCTGTACCTGGGTACTCAACAGCTGATCTTTCTGATTCTTCTGATTGTTGAGTACACCTATTTTATTTTGTATCTGGTTTTGTGTCTGGCGTATCTGTTCTACCTGCTCTTTGCGGTAATCACGAAATTTCTTCAGGTACCGTATCCTTCTCACCGCATCGTTAAAGTCATTTGATGAGAAGAGAAAAGCCATCATATCATAAGAGCTGCGTGTTTCGTAAGCGTATCTTAATGATTGGGCATAGCGCATTTTATATTGCTCCAGTTGCTGCCTCAGGGTCAGTACTTCTTTTGATGACTGCTGTATGCTGTTATTTATTTCCCCTATTTCATCGTTTATATTACCAATAAGTCGTTGACGCTCAGCCAACTTAGCCTGCAATGCGCGCAGCTGGCCCATAGTGGCGTTCTTATTTTTTTTAGTAGCGTCCAGCTGTTCTTCCGTCTGCTTTATAGCTTCCATTATCTGCTTCCTGCGGTTCTCCAGCTCCGTGCGCGCAGCACTGGGCGCCGGCTGCTGAGCTGCTGCTGCAAATGATAAAAGAATACATATAATAAAAGCTTTTAAACGCATGCAATATTTTTAGTGGCAAACAAAAATAATTAATTCTGCCCCGCTTTTACAGGATTAATTACTTTTAAGACGATTTTAAACATATTCGGCAGTGTAACATGTAGCCTTAGCTGCTGAAGATGAATGTTGTTTGTACAAATAAAAATATTTTATGCTTTATTCAATGACCGGTTTTGGTCGTGCAGAAGCCACTGTAAACGGCCGGCAGGTAGTAGTGGAAATTAAATCCCTGAATGGTAAACAATTTGAAGTAGTCACTAAGCTCACCCCCATATTGCGCCCTTATGAACTGGACATACGCAACATGCTCAATAACATGCTGATGCGTGGCACCATTGACCTTACCATTGCAGTGAAGCAGGAGGGTGCGTCAAAGCCCATGGTGGTGAATACCGACCTTGCCGTATTCTACTATAATAGCATGAAACAGATAGCTGACCAACTGGGCCTGGAGCAAGATAACGTACTCTCTACCCTTATGCGTATGCCCGAAGTAGTAGCTGCCGAGCAGGATGTACTGCCGGAAGAAGAGTGGATGGAAGTGAAGAAAGTAGTGGATGCCGCTGCCGCCCTGCTAATGACGCATCGCCAGCATGAAGGTGCTGCCCTGCACAAAGACCTGAGCCTGCGCATAAAGAACATAGAAGACATGCTGGAAAAAATAAAGCCGCTGGAAGCTCAACGTACTGAGCGCATACGAGCAAAGCTCACACAGTGGCTGGAAGATATGGCAGGCAAGGAAACGATAGACAGCAACCGCTTTGAGCAGGAAATGATCTATTACCTTGAGCGTATGGATATATCTGAAGAGAAAACAAGGCTGAAACAACACTGCATTTACTTTACCGACACGGTAGCACAGATAGAAATCTCAAAAGGCAAGAAACTCGGCTTTATATTGCAGGAGATAGGCAGGGAAATAAATACGCTGGGCGCTAAAGCCAACCATGCTGAGATACAGCAGATAGTAATAAACATGAAGGACGAGCTGGAAAAAGCAAAAGAGCAGGTATTAAATATATTGTAGCCAGGCAAAAAGTATAAATAACAAATATGGAGCGTAGCTTTGCGCTGTAATTTTTTCAAACTAATACTATTCAATGTTCCGTCACAGTTTAGCCATTATCTTTTTTTCCTGTTTACTAATGAGCAGTTGTGTGTCTTCTCCTTATTTTCAGAAAGAAGAGGCTATACCGCAAAACTCATGGCAATACGATTTTAAGCCGTCCTTTAAGTTTGATATTACTGATACTACAGCACTGTACAATCTATATTTTCTTATTAATCATACCGAGGCGTATCCCTATTCAAATATCTGGGTATGGATATATACCAAGGAGCCGGGCGATACTACCTTTAAAAAATCGCGCATAGAAATTCCGTTGGCTGAGAGTAATGGCAAATGGATGGGCCGCGGCATGGGCGAACTATGGCAGCAACAAATGCCTATAACGCGCAATGACGACCCAATGGTATTTACTAAAAAAGGCACTTACGAAATACGCTTTGAACAAAACATGCGCGTAAATCCGCTGCCTGAAGTACTGCATGTGGGCCTGAGGGTAGAAAAAATAGGCTATAGAAATACACAGGCACAAAAGAAATAAGTATGCTATGCGGTTCTTCTCTTCAGTACATCTTTTATTGCTTGGCTATATAATAGCAGCGCTTATCTTTTGGTATATAAGCCTGCAAAAACAAAATGACCGCATTTTAGCACAAGAAGTAGTATTGCTGGAGACACGCATAGACAGTGCCGCACAGCCCGATGTTTATAACAGGGATATGGGCATTCTTATTAAGAGCCACCACATGCGCACCAGCCAGTATCTTGGTGAAGGCACAACTTTCCTGGTAGTGATACTTATAGGTGCATCTGTAGTATGGTCTTCTTTCAGGCGCAGCCTTCGCCTGTCCAGGCAGCAAAATAATTTTATGCTTTCCGTGACGCATGAGCTGAAGTCGCCACTTGCTGCCATGAAGCTAAACCTGCAAACATTAGAGCGGCACCACCTGGATGAAGAAAAAACTAAACAACTGATAGACCGCTGCATCAAGGAGTCTAACAGGCTCAATGACCTTTGCAATAATATGCTGTTCGCTTCTCAGATAGAGGGTAGGCAGTATGTGCCAGCTAAAGAAAAATTTGACCTGTCGGAATTGGTAGAAGATGCCGTAACAGACTACGCGCATCGCTACCCAAGGGTATTTGAAGAAGATATACTGGAAGGCTGCAAGCTGGCAGGCGATAAGGTATTGCTGCACATGGCAGTAAATAACCTACTGGAGAATGCAGTGAAATATGCCCCTGCCGACAAACCAATAACTATTACGCTCACTCGCAAACAAGACAACGCTATAATACAGGTAATAGACCAGGGGCCCGGCATATCAAACGAAGAAAAGAAAAAGGTGTTCAATAAGTTTTATCGCATAGGCAGCGAAGAAAGCCGCAAGTCAAAAGGAACAGGTCTGGGATTATATCTCACCTGCAAAATAATAAGTCAGCACAAAGGGAAAATATCAGTAAAGGATAATACACCTACAGGTGCAATTTTTGAGATATGCCTGCCGTTAAGCTAATCTTCTATTAGCATATCCGTTTCAGTTTCATCTTCACCTTTGCATATACCAAATGTCCTGCGGTGGTAGGGCGATAGGCCATGTTCTTTTATGCGTTCTCTGTGGTTGCGCGTAGCATAGCCTTTATTTTCATTCCAGCCATATTGCGGATGCTTTTCATGCAGGCTGTGCATAAATTCGTCTCTATGTGTTTTAGCAAGTATGCTTGCCGCTGCTATAGAAGCATATATCGCATCACCCTGCACTACGCATTGGTGTACAATACCAAAATACGGGGTAAAAATGTGGCCATCTATCAGCAGTAACTCAGGCCTTATCTGCAATTGATCCACTGCCAGATGCATGGCCTTAAATGAGGCCTTTACAATATTTATACGGTCTATCTCTTCATGGTCCACCACAGCTACTGCCCAGGCCAGCGCTTTACGCTCTATTATGGGGCGCAGCTTATTGCGGTCTTCTTCAGTTACCTGCTTGCTGTCGTTGAGGAGCGGATGAGAAAAACGCGGCGGCAAAATAACCGCTGCCGCAAATACAGGGCCTGCCAGGCATCCCCTACCGGCTTCGTCACAGCCTGCCTCTACTATTCCCTTCTTAAAAAAACGTTTCAGCACTGGTTAGCACGGTATTTATAACAACAAAATAAGTGAATTTTAATTGCTCTCTTATCATTCAGTTTACATATTTAATTCATCTATTTTTTATAAAACTTTGAACAATGCTGCAATAGCATTAGGTTTGAAATCAATATGTCATTATGAATACAGTGAAATTGCCTTTTTATGCGCGCCTGGCACTTACCCTGCTTACTGTAGTGCTGGTTATATACTTAATGTACATAGGCCGAACTATTCTTATACCCTTGTTCTTCGCGCTGCTGATATCAGTTTTGCTATTCCCTCTTACGCGTTTATTAGAAAAGTGGCATGTGCCACGCGGCCTGGCTGCCGGCATCTCCCTGTTGTCATTTATCATAGTTGTCGGGGCGCTTATCTATTTCCTTACCCTGCAAATAGCCAACTTCTCAAACGATCTGCCTCGCCTGCAGGCACGCATGACAGAAATATTGCACGATCTGCAGCACTGGATAAGCCGGAAGTACCATGTAAACAGCCAGGAGCAGATGAGCTATCTTGACAAATCTGCAAGCGGCATGCTCAATGCTGCTGCCAATTCTATAGGCAATACATTTCTTGGTATCAGCGAGATGGTCATCTGG
>JAFDXS010000188.1 GCA_018267795.1 Bacteroidota bacterium
AAGGAAGGCAGTTCGCTTTGCTCCTGCAATACTACTATATCCCATTGTTGTGATAAAATCAGTGAGATAGTGGGTGAATAAGAACAATGTTCTTCTAAGGTATATCCTCCAGGGGTAGACTGGTTGAAGACCAGTGTATCGCCCATCTCAGCAGCTAAAGATTGGAGCATTGAGGGCATATTGTTAGTATAGGTATAGCTGTTCCCTATGAATAACACCTTGCGCGTTGTAGCATAAGATGTCCATGAAAGAAGAAGTAAAGAAAAAATCAATATTTTTTTAGAATGAAGCATATTGAAATGTTATTAGATAAAGAAAATCGCCCTTGAATTTGTGTATTGTAAAAAGCGTGTTTATTCTTTTATGAACTTCTGTATTAACACGCCATTCACCCTAACAAAATAGGTTCCGGGTGGCAGGCTACTTACATTCACGTTAACCTTAGGCATATTGTACTGTCTGCTAAAGACTGTTCGCGCAGTGATGTCATAAATCTCTACATTGTCAATCTTATTATGTGTAGTGATTGTTAATTTGCTATTTGTAGGATTGGGATAAATAAATACGTTGTCATCTGAAGCCAAAGGTGCAACAGCAGATGTGCCGGCATTATATTTTGCCACATAGAACGGATATAAGTACTCTGTTCTTGAGTGGGGTAGATGTGACTCATATGGTATGACAACAGTTGTATCTGTAAATACACCTACAGAATAAATATTACCATTAGCATCCGGACAAATAGAGAATATTCCCTTGTTGGCATTCAAGGCATTTGCAGCCATACCCGTATTGCCCCATGTTGTGCCGTCCCACTTAGCTACATAGTATGGGTGTATGGTATCCCTCGAGGTTACAAGCCCTGTAGTTGCGTTCAGGGTTGGATTGCTCAAGTTAGCTGTCGTATCGGTAAAAAAGCCTGCCGCATACATATTGCCCTTTTTGTCAAAACACATAGAATGGATCATGCCATTAGCGTTTAAGGCATTTGTACCATTGCCTAATTCTGACCAGGTAGTTCCATCCCATTTAGCCACATAATATTTATGACGGCTGTTAGTAAATGAGCCTGCTGCATAAAGATTTCCTGATACGTCTTCCTGCAAGGCATAAATGGTTTCTCCATGGTAATAAGTAAGCGCAACACCGGTACCCACTTCTGACCAGTTAGTTCCATTCCATTTGGCAACATATAATTCGGCACTGGTATCATTAGCATTATTAGAAAATGCTCCCGCAACATATATATTATCAAATGTATCTGCAACGATACAATAAATAGGTGCTATTGCCCCCAGGCTATTACTGCCGGTACCTACTTCACTCCAATTTGTTCCATCCCATTTAACCACATAATATTTAAATAGAGCGTCATGAAAACCGCCTGCAGCATAAAGATTGCCATGTCTATCGGCAGTAATGGAAGATATATTTGAGGCAACGGGATAGCCAGTACCCAGCGGGCTCCAGCGTGTTCCATCCCATTTGGCTACATAGTAACCTCCGGCGGATGCATCGTAAGCAGAAGCGTATATATTACCTGTTGCGTCTGCAAAAACAGCCTCGATCTGCCCTCCGGCAGGGGCTAATGAAGATGGGCCATGACCTAATTCATTCCAGGATGTTCCATCCCATTTATAAACAGATTGGCCTCCGGAATCATCTAATGTCCACCCACCCACATATATATTGTTATGGACATCGGCGCATATAGCATTGCCCGTTCCTGTTAAGTTTAGTGCATTAATGCCTGTCCCTACTTTTTGCCAACTCTGGGCTGGGCAGTTGGTTATGCTTGCCAGTAAACAAACGAATAGAATATATGTTTTTTTCATTTTCAATTGACAGGGTTAAATTATTATTGAAATAGTTCCTTTCCTATATAGATGATATTTGCCACTCAAATCTTGGGTGAACGAAATAAATCTCAAGTAAATGAATGAAAAAGGCGGGAATACAAGGGAAAGCTCATAAGGCTTTCTCCGGTCTGTTTTTGAATTATCATAAAACAAAGATCATCTTTGTCTTATGATTTAAATATTTCTTCATTTTTTTTCCGCGTACGTGTAAAATACGGTAACAGGATATTGCAATTGTATTTATCTTCATGCCTCACAACTTCCACTCTGTAAGCATACCTAAATAATTTAACTGCATAATTATTATCCATAATAAACCATGAAATATCTGCACGGCATTGCCACTGTTTTTACATTATTGTTATTACCGGTATTAAAAAGCCGGGCACAAACTAATTACCCTGCGGCTGCCTACATAACCACTAACGATGGTGCTGGCGGCTCCACTAATGCTTTAGCGGTGGCCTACGATACCTCGGGCAATATGTACGTCGCAGGTTCTTTTACCGGTGAGATGAACGCTGATCCTACAGGTGCAACCACTACTTACAAGCTGGTAAGTAATGGCAATATAGATATGTTTGTAGCTAAATACAGCGCTACAGGCAGTCTGATATGGGCATTTAATGTAGGCGGGACGAGTGGTGACGTGATACGAAGTATAGCTGTGGATGCCAGTGGTTACATATATGTAGCGGGAACTATAACAGGTAGCACCAGCACCAATATTGACGCTGACCCAAGCAGCAATACCAATAATGTAACAGGAGCTACTAGTACCTCGAGTGTAGATGTCTTTGTTGCGAAATATGATGGTAATACCACACCTTCTAATAGTTCTTTTTACAAATGGGCTTTTACAACAGGAGGTACTGGCACCGACTTGCCTTATAAAATGCTTGTAGACGCCAGCGGCAATGTATATGTAGCAGGAGCGCTTGCGGGTACTATCGCCATAGATTTTGACCCCAGCAGTAATAGTAATACGCTGACGGGTGCAGGGGGTAACGATATGTTCGTGGCCAAATATGATGGTACACAAACACCTGGCAGCACTTCTTTTTACAAATGGGCTTTTGCGCTAGGCGGCTCAAGTAGCGATCTGGCACTCAACCTGGCACTGGATACGAGTGGCTACCTATACGTGAGCGGAGCTATAACTGGTACTACCAGCACAAGTATAGATGCGGACCCTACGAGCAATACACACAACGTAACCGGAGCTACCACCACCAGCAACGCTGATATTTTTATAGCCAAATACGATGCGACTAAAACCCTTGCAGATACTTCTTTTTACCAATGGGCGTTTACCCTGGGCGGAACGAGTAGTGACCAGGCAACCAGCATAGCTGTGGATGCCAGCGGTAATGTATTTGTCGGCGGATTTATAACTGGTACTACCAGTACCAGCATAGACATGGACCCCAGCAGCAATACGAATACAATATCGGGAGCTACTAGTACCAGCAGCCAGGACATGTTCCTTGCTAAATATAACGGTAAGCTGACCCCGACCAATACATCCTTTTATCAATGGGGTTTTGTGATGGGTGGCACAAGTACTGATCAGATATTAAATATAAAGTTGGATGCAAGTAATAAATTGATTGTGACAGGAGAAGCAACTTTGAGCAGCAGTACCAGCTTCGATACTGATCCGAGCAGCAATACCAATACGGTATCAGGAGGAACAACTACCAGCAGCCAGGATATGTTCCTTGCTAAATATGATGCTACGCTTAGTCCGAGTAATACTTCTTTTTATCAATGGGCATTCGTTATGGGGGCTGCAGGCTCAGATGCACTAAACGACCTTGCAGTAAGCAGTAGTAAAATATATACTGTGGGCAATGTGGGCAGTACGACCTCGGATGCCAGTTTTGATGCAGACCCCAGCAGCAATACAAATACCCTTACAGCTAATGGAGGTAGCGCCGCTGCAGGTGCTATGATCTATAACAATACGGTTGCGGCAACTTCTACCAGTTTTTACAAATCGGCCTTTTCGCTGGGCTATGCTGCGGCCGGCAGTAATACTGCCAAATCTGTTGTAATGGATACATTGGGTAATACGTATGTGGTAGGCACTTTTGCAGGTGTCATGGTACTGGGTAGTGGTAGTAATACTGTCACGCTTACCTCTAATACCGGTAGTCAGGATGGTTATGTGGCCAAATATAATGCTGCAGGCAGCCTGTTATGGGCCTTTAACCTGGGTGGCAGCGGTACTGAACTGTTGCGGGCTTTAACTATAGATGCCAGCGGTAATATATATGTGGCCGGCACTTCTGTAGGAACTACCAGCACGAGCTTTGACGCCGACCCGAGTAGTAATACCAATAATGTAACGGGTGCTACCACTAGCAACGCTAACGATATGTTCGTAGCCAAATACGATGGTACGCTGACTCCAGCAAGTACCTCTTTCTACAAATGGGCTTTCATAATTGGTGGTACTAGCAATGACCAGGTAAATAGTTTGGCTGTTGATGCCAGCGGAAATGTGTATGTAGGTGGGCAAACAACAGGAACTACCAGTACTACCTTTGATGCCGACCCGAGCAGCAATACGAATAATGTATCTGGAGCCAGCTCTTCGAACAGTGTGGACATGTTTGTAGCCAAATATGACGGTACGTTGACGCCGGGCAGCACTAGTTTTTATAAATGGGCTTTTGTAATGGGCGTAAGCGCGGGTACGGGTGCCGACGTGGTGAACAGCATAGCTGTGGATGGCAGTGGTATGGTGTATGTCGGTGGGGCATACTTATGTACTACCAGCGTTAACATGGATGCCGACCCCAGTAGTAATAGCAATACAGTTAGCGGCTTTAGTAGCAGCAGCAGCAATGAAATGTTCATAGGCAGGTATGACGGTACCCTTACGCCATCCAATACTTCTTTTTACCAATGGGCCTTTGGTATGGGTAATTCAGGTTCTGACAACGTGTACAAGCTACTGCTGGATGGGAGCGGAAATCTGTATGTAGGCGGTAGCATGACGGGTACCACCAGCACTACTATAGATGCTGATCCCAGCAGCAATACCAATACCGTAACAGGTGCTACTGGCAGCAATACCACGGATATGTTCCTTGCTAAATACGATGTTACGGTAGCGCCATCCAGCACTTCTTTCTATAAATGGGCTTTTGTAACAGGCGGCAGTGCAGGTACTGACCAGGTAAATGGCCTGACCCTGGATGGGAGCGGAAATCTGTATGTTGCTAGCACAATCACAGGTAGTACCAGCACTACGATAGATGCTGATCCCAGCAGTAAAACCAACAATGTGACGGGTGCAACAAGCACCTCCAGCGTCGACATATTCCTTGCTAAGTACGATGCTACGCTTACCCCAAGCGATAGTACTTTCTATAAATGGGCTTTTACAGCAGGAGGTACAAGTACTGATCAGGTAAATGATGTGTTTTATAATGACGGCAGGATAGCTGTTGCAGGCGCTTACACGGGTGCTATATCATTGCAGCCTGGCAACACCTCAACTACCAGTACCAGTGCACAAAATGGACTAATACAATCTCTATTTGTAGCAAATTACCTTGATGCTATCACATGGAATGGAAGTAGTAGCACGGACTGGAATACTGGCAGCAACTGGGTAGGTGGTAATGTGCCTGCCAGCACAAATAATGCATTTATACCATCAAGCGGTGTAACAAATGAACCAAACGTAGGCGCCAGCAGTTCAGTA
>JAFDXS010000189.1 GCA_018267795.1 Bacteroidota bacterium
GATGAGGATGAAAAAATGAAACGTTGCGACCACGTTATTATAAACGATGAAGTTCAGCCCATTATTCCGCAGGTACTGAACTTACACCAGGTATTACTCAATAAAGCTACTGCTATTAATAGCTAGCCTAATCGGCAAACTCGTTTGCAGTAGTCTTCATGCTTTTATAGGTTTTCAGGTTGTCTGCATCTTTTTCTGCATCCACTATTTTATCTATGTAAACCTTGATGATTTCTATACGTTTGGTATCGTTGGCTGCATCCGTCTTATTGTCCGTTTTTGCTTTTGCATCATAGCTCTGTGCCAACCTATACAAATAAGAGGCTAATGCCGGCCTGTATGTTTTTATAGGCTCTTTTATAGCAAGCTTTGCTATAAGAGCCGCTCCTTTTTCAAGGGCAACATCACTTTTTACATTCAGCATGTAGTAGTATATACTGGACACAAAACTAAATTTCCTCGTTCCGTATACATAAGGCGCCTTTTGCTCAAAGAAATTTATATCATTTTCATCACCTCTTTTTCCTATCACGCTCCATATTGCCAGTTCCAGGTCTCCACCGGGATTTGATGCGAGTAATTGCTTTGATAAATTATATGCAGTGTCTTCACTTATTTTATACAATGCAGCTAATGCAGAGCTTGACACATTGTACGAGCTATCGTTTACCGCATCTATCATAGATTGTTTGGCTGATTTTATCTTCCAGTCACCCAGCACATCAAATGCTGATGCGCGTACTGCATTATTTCCGTCATTCAGGGCCATATATGCCACCTGTTCTTTCCACTTATCCTGCCATTTTGTTTTCTTTTGTAGCTGCAATATGTCAAGAGTATATTGTTTTATAGTAGGTATTTTATCAGCCAGGGCCTCGGTAAGCAGCATTTGCGAACTGCTATCCTCCAGGTTCCTGGCAGCACCCAGAATGGCTACACGTTTATTGATATAGTCATCGCTATTTCTGTATTGTGCCAGCCATTGCCATGCGGTTTTATTATCGTTCAGTTCACCAGGCAACCAATGCATAGCATCTGGTATCACCACGGGCTTTTGCCCTTCTTTGTAGGGGTAGATAAAAGTTTCTTTTTTGTTGTTTATATCCCAGTCAACAATAGTTTTTTCATTACCGTATATAATAGCGGCTTTCAGTGGCAATTGATATTTATAGCCGCTGTCTGTTTGCATTTGCGCTACGTTTACTATCAGTTGTTTTGCATCATCGTCATAGTCATATGTCACATCCAACACCGGATGCCCGCCATGATAATACCATTCGTTAAAGAACCAATTCCAGTCGCTGCCAGTAGCTTCTTCTATAGCCAATCTCCATTGTTGTGCTTCTGCAGAGTGTAATGCATTTTTACTCAGGTATATATTCATTGCTTTAAAAAAGGCCTCATCTCCCATCAGCCCTCTCAGGTAATTAAGTACGGCACCGCCCTTTTCATAAGAAATGCGATCAAAGACATCTTCCCTATCATTATAATAAAAGCGTACTAATGGAGGGTCACTCAGCTTAGCGCTTTGCAGATATTTGTGTATGTCTTCGTATGCAAGCTTGTCAGAAGATGCTTTGCCATATTTATGCCCGCGCCATAATTGTTCGCTATAGTTTGCAAACGATTCGTTCACTGTTATGTTGCTCCATGATTCACAAGTCACATAATCGCCAAACCACTGATGAAACAATTCATGCGAAACCACATCTTCAAAATCCCTGTCTAGCATCTCTCTATTGGTTTCATTCATAAACTCACCGAACAGGCTCGCCGTAGTATTTTCCATTGCACCGGATACATAATCCCTTACTATTATCTGGTCATATTTATTCCAGGGGTATAGAATGCCTGTTATGTCAGAGAAATAGCTCATCATTTCAGGTGTATTTTTGAATATTCCCCGTGCATAAGGGCCATATGCCGGCTCGACATAGTAGTTTACTTCTTTGCCATGCCAGCTATCTTTAATGATAGAAAAATGCCCTATGGCAAACATCACAGCATAAGCCTGTATTGGCATATCCATTTTCCATACATCGGTACGCAATCCATTTCTTTCCGCTGTTTTTTTTACCATGTAGCCATTGCTCAGCGTCTGGAAACTATCCGGCACAGTAAGAGCTATATCTATGGTAAAGCGCTCATTTGGCTTATCAATTGTTGGCAACCAATGAGAGTTTGATTCTGTTTCGCCTTGCGTCCATATTTGGGCTGGCTTATTAGGTATGCTGTTATCTGTGTTTATAAAGTAAAGCCCCCTGTCATCAGTTATAGCATGACTACCACCAGTAGTATTGCTATAGGGCATAGCTGTATAGCTTATATATAGACGCAGGCTGTCCTCTTTTTTATATTGTTTTTCAAACCTGAATTTCAGCTGGTTGTTTTCGTAATTGTAAAATACTTTTTTGTTTCCTCGTGGCGTTACAATCATTGCAGTATCTATATGCATGCTCTTAGCATCCAGCACCAGGGTATCAGTCGCGTAGAAGTAAGGATGCAGGTCTATCCATGCCTTTCCATTTGCGGTTTTTTCTTTAAGATTGAAGTTTAAAGCTACTTTGGTATGGCTTATATCCCATACTTTGGTTGCCGAGCCACGATAGATGTCAAGATTTGGGTTAGGTTTTACAACTATAGTATCCAGGAGCACAGTATGCTTACTTAATTTTTTATGTGGACCACATGCGCTTAATATAATAGAAAAAACAAATATTAAAGGGAAAAGCCGTTTCATATCTAAAGAAGAAGTGTATTTATCAAGAAAAGCGAAAGTAATACTAAAGCGAGTAAATTAAATCACTTTAAAGGAGTGATAAACCATAGGGAATGCGATTATTTCCATATAAGTCAATAAAATGGAGCAAGCACACGGCTAAATGATTATTTTTGCTACTTATTAAAAAAACAATCAGCATTTATGCTGCAAATAACCGTAAACGACAACAATACTTTCGAAATAGAAAAGCTTGATGGTCAATGGTCTATAAACAATACCCCTGCTTCATGGGACGCCCGGAAACAGCCCAATGGCCTCATCAGCATTCTTTACAATGGTAAAAGTTTCACTGCTATCGTAGAAAATGTAGATGTGAAGAACAAAGAGCTCAGCTTTCGTATTAATGGCCAAAGGCATACGGTTACGGTAAAAGAGCCTATAGACCAGCTTCTTAGCAGCATGGGCATGGACCTGAAGGCTATGCAAAAGGTAGAGCCGATAAAGGCCCCAATGCCGGGTATGGTGCTAAAGGTATTGGTAGTGCCGGGCCAGCGCATCAGCAAAGGCGATGGCATGTTAGTTTTAGAAGCCATGAAAATGGAAAACATACTGAAAGCGTCGGCCGATGCTACAGTGAAGTCTATAAAAGTTATTGAACGTACTGCAGTGGAAAAGGGAGCTATTTTAATAGAACTGGAATAAAATGTATCTGAAAAGTATTATTAAATACATAAGCCTCTGCATTTGCGTAGCCTTGCTTTCTTTCCGGGCAGATGCCCAGCGTTTCTCTTATGTATATATACAAGGCGATAAGCAAACGCCTTTTTATGTAAAGCTGGAAGATGCTATGCAGCCTCGTTATGGCAAGAACCACTGTATTGTTCCGCAGTTAGCCCCCGGGCCGCTGCATATAGAAATACTTTTTCAGCAGAATATTTTTCCTCCCCAAAAGTTCACTATCCAGGTTCCTGAAAATGGGTATAGAGGATTTATTCTTACAAAACGCAGTGGCAATTTTGCATTATATGATATTCAGCAGCAGTTTTATCTGCCGGCAAATAATAGTGCCGATGATGACCATGCACCGGTCTATAATACAGCGACTAATTATGTAGCTGCCGGTGCCACTGCTCCTGTAACGGATGCCCCTCCAATTCCAAAGAAAGCTCCGGTCAAAAAAACTTCTATTAAAAGAAATGTTTCTTCTTCAAAATCACAGGATAATAGTCAACCCCAGTTTATTGATAATCTTGAGTTGAACAATGAAAAAACTGTTCAGCCTATCACACAGACACAAGATACTCCTGCGGAAGTTATAGAGAACGGTGCTGACAATAATATTAGTGCACGCAATAAAAGAGGTATTATTAACAGCGATTGCCCAGCACCTATAGACAGCAAAGAGTTCGATAACATGCTGAACAAGCTACAAAAACATACCGATAGCTACAGGTTGAAATATTTACTTAGTAAGCTGGGTAATTGCTATTCCACAAGCCAGATTCGACTGCTTACTAAGGAATTAAATAATGACCCTGAGCGTTACCAGTTTTTAAAACAGGTATATCCCCGCGTCACCGACCAATCAAATTTCCCTTTGCTTGAAAGTTTATTGTCCACCCAGGAATGGAAAAGTTATTTTCTCTTAATAATGCCTTAGTAATATGAAGAAGAAGAAGATAATAATACTATTCATCCCAGTTTTGCTTTTCGCATGTCAGCGTTCAAAGAAAGATATGCTGGTGCGCAACTGGCATGCAGTACAGCTCTTTAATCCAGATCTGGATGATATGCTGCAAAAGCAACAGCAATTCATAGATACTGTAGGCAAAAGCACATCAGCCGCTGCCAATGATACTTTATATGGCTTTCATAATATGGATAGCATAAAAATAGTATTGCAAAAGCAGCTTGATAGCTTTAAACAAATTCAGCAGCAAACCCTGGAAAACACCTATTTCAATTTTAAAAAGAATGGCCAAGCAATCCTGACCTTTGGTGGATATACCGATACCACCAAATGGTATTTTGACGACGAAGGGGCTCTGATGCTCGACGAATTAAAAGAAAAAGGCGCGGGCACTTCATTTAAAATGATTGTTCAGCATCTGAGCGATACAGCACTAAAATTAAAATTTGTTGAAAAAGACGTGAGCAGTGTAGTTACTTTTCATCCGGTTAAAAATTAAGTTCCGTACCGTATCTTTACACGGTTTTTTAAAAACAATACTTTTCAAATCATAAATTAATATATAAAACATGCGCACTATCCCTTTACGTCAGGCACTCCGCGAAGCAATGGAAGAAGAAATGCGTCGCGATCAGAATGTATTCCTGATGGGTGAAGAAGTAGCACAATATAACGGAGCCTATAAAGTAAGCCAGGGTATGCTTGATGAGTTTGGCCCTAAGCGTATTATAGACACCCCGATTTCTGAACTTGGTTTTGCTGCTATAGGTGTAGGTGCGGCTATGAACAATACACGTCCTATAGTTGAGTTCATGACGTGGAACTTTGCTGAATTAGCACTAGACCAGATAGTAAACCACGCCGCAAAAATTCTTTCTATGAGCGGCGGTCAATTCACTTGTCCTATCGTTTTCCGTGGCCCTAATGGTTCCGCCGGTCAGTTGGCTGCCCAGCACTCGCAGGCCTTCGAAAATTGGTATGCAAACGTTCCCGGCTTAAAAGTTATTTCTACTATCAATCCTTACGATGCTAAGGGCTTGCTAAAGGCAGCTATTCGCGACAATGACCCGATTGTGTTCATGGAAAGTGAAGTTGCTTATGGCGATATGGGCGAAGTGCCTGAAGAGGAATATATTATTCCTATT
>JAFDXS010000018.1 GCA_018267795.1 Bacteroidota bacterium
CTATAGATCAGCAGGATGTACAGAAAGTAATGGAAACCCTGGGTCACGCCAGCGACCTCAATGACTCGACCAGCAGCAACAAAAGAGATGGCTATGTACCCGGCCCGTACACGCCACCTGCAAAACAGAGCTATACAGTACCTAACAGCTCAGGCAATCGTCGCTTGTACCGCAACCCTTACGATAAAATATTGGGTGGTGTATGCAGTGGTATCGCCAGCTATTTTGATATTGACCCTACTATAGTGCGCCTGGTATTTGCACTTATGCTGTTTGGTGCGGGCATTGGCTTTGTGGCATATATAGTGGCCTGGATAGTGATACCCATGGCTAAAACACCTGATGAGCTACGCATAATGCAGGGCGGGGAGCCTATGGATTTCCATACCATGACAGGAAACATGGCGGCAGAGCTGCAGGATCTGAAGCGTAGGGCAGAGCAGATGAGCCGTGAGTTGAAAGATTTTTTTAGTAAGAAGAAAAAATAAGACTGTAGACTTTCATTGCTAAACTAACATGAACAAGCCTATGCAGTATCAATACTATTAGGAAGAGATATTTATAATTCTGATTTTTTTAGGTAGCCCGATATTTATCGGGCTTTATTTTTTAAGGCTAACTTTATACAAGAAAATACGAGAGAGATGGAAAATAATACAGATAATCTGCGCAGCCTGTTCGATAAGTTGAAAACTATTAATTTCTGGCAGCGCTTATTTGGCTGGAAGCAGGTAAAGAGTCTGTTAATAGATGCCTATGGCGACTTGCAGCGATTGCTTGCTGCATACAGCACCCTAAAGGAAACTGTTGCACATGAGGCAACAGAAAACAGGATAAGCAAGGAGGGGAATGCAGTACTTACCAACCGCAATGCAGAACTACAGGCAGAGCTTGCCACAATAAGGCAAAAAATAAGCGGGCTCGAAGAACAGCTGAAAATAGCCAGCACTAAGAATACAGAACTTGTAAAAGAAGAAGAGTTTCGCAGAAAGGAGCATAGTAATGCGCTGGCATCACTACAGAGTATTCAAAAAGAAATAAGTGATGAAAGGCAAAAAGAAATTTCTCAAAAGACAAATGAGGAAATTGAAAAATTAAGGAAACAAAAAGATACCTGGAGCAATCATCAGCTGCAGGTACAACTGGCTATCAAGACCATCTGTAATAATCATACTATTGAGTATGTAGATAAAGTGCCTTTCAGAGGGGAGCCGGATAATACTATAAAGATTTGCGATGAGTATGTAGTATTCGATGCGAAAAGCCCTGCTGGTGAAGACCTTAATAACTTTCCTGCCTATATAAAAGACCAGGCAGAAAGGGCAAAAAAATATGCTAGGCAAGATGCTGTAAAAACAGACATTTTCTTTGTAGTACCTTCTAATACTTTAGAAGTGCTAAGCACTTTTGTATATCGCATCAGTGACTACAATGTGTATATCATCTCTACCGCTTCTCTGGAGCCGGTGATACTAAGCCTGAAGAAAATAGAAGAGTACGAATTTGCAGAGCAGCTAAGCCCTGAAGAGCGGGAAAATATCTGCCGCATACTGGGTAAGTTTGCACACCTCTCCAAACGCCGTATACAGGTAGATAGTTTCTTTGCAAAACAGTTTATAGAGCTTGCATACAAAAGTGAGAACGACTTACCCACAGAAATACATGATAAAATGATAGCCTTTGAACGGGCAGAGAAACTAAACCCGCCTACAGAGAAAAGGGCCAAGGAAATAAATCTGAAAGAGCTGGAAAAAGAAACCAACAAGCTATCTACAGATGCCAATGCAAAGGGCATTTATTTAGGTGATATCTCTGCTGAGTTAAATGGACTGCCGCTATATACAAGTGATAATAAAGAATAGTGAATGCATATATATCAAAAACGAGAGGCTACCCTTAAGGTAGCCTCTCGCATATATAGATAAATAGAAATGGCTATTTTCTAAGCAGCAGGAATTTTAATTGTACCTGCACATAGTTACGGTCAAGGTAGTTGGCATTTGGTGCCACTACATTGTTAAGTCCTTGTCTGTAAGATACACCTGCTTTTATAGTATTGCTCAGTGCGCATTCGGCCTTGCCTACAAAACCCAGATCGAAAGAAGGAACTTCTCTTGAAACAGTTTGCTGGCCGCCATCAGAGCTGGCGCTTACTGAAGTTTCATTCAGCAGCAGGCGCTGTACGTCTGCACCTACGCCTACAGATATTTTCTTATGAATATTGTAGCCGAGTGTAGGGGTTACCTGTGCATAGTAGAGATTATAGTTCACTTCTCTTTGCTGTGCTGTAGCTGCAGCAGGAGTAGGTGACGCTTCTACCGGTCTTTCAGAACTACCACCTGAGGATACCATTTTCGCACCGGCATAACGCCTTACAGTAGCATTATTATTGCTGAGAGATGATGAAAGTCTGCCTGCTGGCCTGCCGGATAATGATGTAACAGCTGCGTTTGCGCTGGCGTAAGGAGATACTGTAGCTGTAACAGGCAGCGTCATTTTTGCAGCAGCCTTTACAGGTTTCAATGAGCTTCCTATATTACCGGAAGGATTTTCATTTGAACTGGCATTTGATAATGGCATGGTTACTGAAGGTAAGTCACCCTGGCTTGATGGGGCTGAGAAATCATTTGATATAATTCTGCTGGCAATTGCTCTCGATTCAGAACTATTAGCTACCCAGTATTCGCTTTTTTCAGTGGTATTGTCATTTACAAAGGCCAGGTCACTTTCTATGTAGAAACGATCGCCTAGCATTCTTTTGCCTGTGGCACCTATTGAATAGCCGCTTGTAGCATTGCCATAGTTAAGACCGCCGGCTATACTTATAGTTGTTTTTGCTTTTGAAGCAGATTTAGGATCCCGTTCTGTGCTAAAGGTATTGTACACAGGGTACTTAGGATTTTCTGTAATCTCTATGCTATGCGCATCAGTTACTGCGGCATTAAAGGCAAGCAGGCTGTTGGCAGCTTTAGCAGCTTTTTCATTAGCATTGAAAACTGCACGCAGTGAAAGTGAATTGTCTTTTTTATTGTTTGTATTGTTTATAATAGCTTTTGCAATGTTTTTACTGAAGTCTGTATTTACATCTGCAGTAACCGGCACAATGATTGGCTGCAAATCTGCAATATTATTTTTCGCACGCACAGCGGCAGACTGATGCGCTACACTTGCTAGCGGCGCATTACTCTTGTGGTGCATAAGCACGGGTATAGAAATGATCATTGCCAAAGATGCGGCAATAGATGCTGTAGATGCTATGATAGCCATAGGCACCCATAGGAAGGTTCTGCGTTTCCCCGAGTCGCCATCCATTCGGGCGGCGAGCTTGTCCCAGTTGCCCGGGCTGTACTCGAAGTCATTCTCATCAAATTTGGATCTGATGAGATTGTCAAAATCATTTGGTTTCATACGTCACTTTTAACGAATCATTTTTCTTTATTTTTTTCTGAAGCAGGTATCTTGCCTGGTGCACATGCCACTGAGAGGTTTTTTCGCTTATATTAAATTGTGCCGCGATCTCCGCATGGTTATACCCTTCAAAAACAAACAAGTTGAATACGGTTCTGGTCATTGCTGGTAAGGATTGTACTACCCTTACCAATTCTTTAAATTCTAAATTTTCAAAAACTTCGTTGCTTATAGATAAGTTACTTTGCTCTGCAGGTATGGCGTGCACATGCATCACCATTTCCTGTTTCAGGTATTTGCTTCTCAGATAATCCAAACAGGTATTCACCATCACACGCTTCATCCAGCCCTCGAAAGAGCCCTGGTCGCCAAACTTGTTGATATTGGTAAATATTTTCAGAAAGCCATCATTGAGCAATTGCTCGGCATCCTGCATGTCCTTTGCATATCTTGCGCATATCTTCAGAAACAGGCTGTAATATATCTTATACAGATGCTCCTGAATTGCGCGGTTTTGATCCCGACACCCAGCTATTATTTCGTGTTCAGAATAAGCGGGCATAATATTGCTTAGATCATTGGACTGTTTGAAATTAAAAGTTCGCTAAAAATACTCACATAATCAACATTTTTTTATTTCCACACTGCTTTTTATGCTGTTTTCGCACTATTCTGCATCATCGCACCTTTACGAACGGTGTAAAATAACAGGCGTAATGGACCCTGGGGTACATGCATCCCGTAATTTATAGAGTTTAATAGGGGACTGGCCTTGCAACCTAAAATACGATACCGATAAAGTTTGATATTCCTGATCATAACATTTTTCAATTACTGTGTTTTAATTAAACTTTTTCTGGGATCGTTTATGCGGAGGCCTCCTTTCTAAAACATAAACTATTCGCCGTTAATAAGAAGACGTAAGGACTTGCGAAAACCCTTGGTTCAACTCAAAAAAAATTTTCTGTGCTTATTGTAATAAGTGTCCATAAGCAATATAAACATTTGTTAATCAGTCAGTTGTGGTGATTTTAGCTAAATTGATAGCAAACTGCTGCCTTAATGCACGTTATAAATTTAATTATATGTCAGTGCATGAGTATTTTATGGCCAATTTCATTCACAAGCAGAACCCATCCTGACAATAATCATTATGCATCCTGATACAGTGCAGTAAAAACAACAGCACGATTAGCCAAATTTGTTGCTGACATAAAGCTGTCACCGTACAGCAATTCCTTTGCAATAAATAATCGCTTATGGAAAAACTTGACCTTACCAAAATGTATAAAACATATTATAGTGCAGCAACAAAGCCTGAATTGAAAAATATTGGGCCTGTCCAATATATATCCGTAACAGGTAAAGGCGATCCCTCAGGAAAAGAGTTTGGCGATAATATACAGCTCCTCTATGCTGTTGCCTATGCATTGAAATTTATGTGCAAAACAGATGGAAATGATTTTACAGTGCCAAAGCTGGAAGCACTTTGGGATTTTGACACAAAAAAATATGCAAACATTTCAATGGAAGATACTCCCGCTGTAGTGCCACGCAGCGAATGGACCTATCGCCTTATGATACGTATGCCCGATTTTGTACGCCAAAAACAAATTGCCTCCGCAATAAGGCAGGCGATAATAAAAAAGAAACTGCCCCAGGCTGAAAAGGTGGAGTTTTATAAACTGAATGAAGGCAAAGTAGTAGATATGATGCATATAGGTCCATTTGATAAAGAAATGGAAACCTTGGAGCACATGCAGACATTTATAAAGGCAAACAATTTAAAAAAGAACGGTCAGCATCACGAAATATATCTCAGCGATTTTAGAAAAACTATCCCGGAGAAACTGAAAACAATTCTGCGCGAGCCTGTGAAGTAAATGATTGCTGCAAGCAACACATTACTTTAAATGCAGCCCCAATTCTTTTTTTCTGAATAGTCTGAGTATTTGCCGACGATATGCAATAAGTAATATAGCACAGCACAGCCACACAGTTATGCCCATGAAGAAGAGCTGGCCGCCATCATTCATCACTTCTACACCCAGTATGGTAAGATGAAAGAAAATAGCGCCACTCATAGTGCCCAGGGCCAGCAAGGCGCCCCATGCAGTAGTGCGAGGCACAAGCAATAATATAGAGGCGATAAGCTCTACAATGCCCGAGCCTATGCGCCCCCAGGGTTCCATACCTACTTTCGTAAATATATAGATGCTTTCAGGTTTTGCACCAAATTTGAAGCTTAATGTTTGCAGTAGTATATATGCTGCAACAATTCTTAGCAGCCAGTAGAAAATATTTTTTGCATTCATGGCTTTATCTTTTTGTCAAAAGTAAACTGCTGCTCATGAACGGATTGTCGCCTAGCCGACCTTTGCTTCTTTTTGCAATAATTTCACATTATGTATCACTATATGGCGACGGTTCATTTCCAGTATCCCTTCATCACTAAGCTGGCTCACCAATGTGGTAACCGATTGTCGTGTGGTGCAGATGAGGCGGGCAATATCCTCGTGTGTAAGGTAATTGTCCAGCGTTACGGATACCAGATCTTTTTTATCGCCGGCCGGCAGCATGGTCCAGAAGAAGTAAAGCAGCCTTGTGCGTACATCGCGCTGCAGCAGGTTTAGCAATCGTGTCTCAAGCCTTTTCAGTTTCTGGCCTACTTTCTTTGAGAATACTATGCTCAGGTCCGGTCTTTTATCAAGCAGCTTTTCGAAATCATGTATCGTAAAGGCGCAGAGCACACAGCCCGACTTATGCGCCTGGGCAAACTCTCCCTGCATATTATTAGGCTCAAGCGTAAACTGGCCAAATACATCACCGGGTTGCAATATTTCTTTTACCAGGTCATTACCATCATCATCCACATTGCCAATCTTTACAAAACCTTCTTTTATAAAATATAACTTGTTGTGGTATTGTGCATCGAAGTATATGAAGGCATCCTTATCAGCAATGATGAAATTGTGCATAATATTAAGCCACTCATATTCTTCATGACTTAGCTGCGCGAGAAAATCATTTCTGCGTATTATCATCAGTTGCTCTTCTATGCCCATAGCAGAAATATACGAAACATTTAATGAAACAGTTTTACCGCCTGCAATGCTGCGATACCCAAAAATACAAAGGCGGTAATGATATTTACCATGTACCTATTACGCTGCATGAATGCCGATAGCTTTTTGCCGGCCAAAATGAAAAGCAGCAAAGCGGTAAACGTACCTATGCCGGCGCCAACTGCAAATAGAGAATATGCCATGAGCCGTGCCGGTAATATGGACTGAACTAATAAATACAATATCCATCCTGCCCAGAATGGCACTTGCAGCGGATTGATGGCGCTAAGCCCGGCACCCAGCCAAAAACGATTTAACCTTGTATCTAATACTATGTTTTTCTCTTCCTTATTTTTTAGTGACAGGATGCATCCCCCGGCCAGCAACACAGGAAGTATAATGGATATAATGCGAAAGACAAATAATAAGGAGGCGTATGAAGCCAGCTTGTCAACGAAGTAAAATGTGCCGCAGAGATATGCCAGTTCTATAATGCATACCCCTATGGCAAATTGTATAGCACTGCGCATATCTTCCCTGGCGGCTATGTACATGGCCGTTACATTCAGATTGCCCAATGGCAAAGAGCCGGATAAACTAATGAGCAGCCCTGCACATACTATTTTTATTATTTCCATTGATTTCTTACCATGTACGCGCAGATAATGATGCTTCTATTTTCTTGAAGAGATTTATTTCCCGCAGGCCTTTCGCAAACGACAGGTATGATACACCACGCTTATTGTTTTCCTTGCTTATGGCATAGAGCATATCCCAGTGGCGTATTATCTCCCGCCAGGCGAAGAATATACTATGCCTCGGGTCGTAGATGTGCGTGGGCTCACTGCCACTGCCGTTCAACTCTATTATGGCAATATCTTCTCCGCGCTCCAGCGCTTCCCAGCTGCGAAATTTTATATCGAGCCTGCCATAGTGAAAGCCGGGAATATTGCGACAAATATTATCAACAGTGTTGCACAATTGCGGCGTAGCCCGCTCACTTATATCTGTAAACAGTGAACCTCTGCTGTGGTTGCCATAAGGCACCAATAATACTTCTTCTCCGGCAGCAGGAGTGTGTTGCATTATTTTACTGTTTAGCTCGTTTATTTGTTTCCACTGCAGTATATATCGTTTGTTTCGCTTCACCAGTTGGGCTACGGTATGTATGCCATCACCGCTCACTATCACCGGTTCTTTATTTACTATACCTGTTATGCTGCCTGTTTCATTGTCATGCGGGCGGTAATAAAATATGCCTGCCTCATACGGATAGTCAATATACTCCTGCACAAGAAATGGCATAGTCATGTGCCGGGCATATATTTCCAGCGCAGCGTCGTCATTTATTTTCTTTACACCCAGCCCGCGTTCTCCTATATCTGGTTTTGCTATAAAGGGGTAACTAATGCCTTCTCTCTTTGCCTTGTCAAGAATACTATTAACACTGCTGCCGGCATCAAGCCTTACTGTTTTAGGGTAGGTATGCGCGGGTAGCAAATTGTACACATCACTTTTGCACTCCATTATATATCCGCCATTCCTGATGGAAGGATTAGCTGCCGTGAGAAAATATAAAGAACGGGCTTTAATGCTCAGCCATAGCCAGTAAGGGTACAGCGGTGCATAAATAATTTTGCTGTTCCAATACTCCCAATGCATAAGCCGGATGAAAAAAGGGTGATATGCTAATCTTTTCATGTTGTTTTTATATTGCCTGGCATACACCACTTGTTTACTGAAAATAGCCCAGCGTTCAGATCTTTATAGTGCATAGTGGCATTGTCCTTCATTATTTCTATGCATGTAATGCTTACGGTAAGCAGCTTGCCATTCCTGTTCATGCGCAGGCTGTTCTGCTCATCACCATCACCCGCAAACTCATGAAAGCGAAGCAGATCTTCTGTTGATGGATGAGGGTGTTTCTTTTGCCATGCGGCAAACCATTCCCCGCGCTTAGCACGCACTTCCTCATCATACAGCGTTACAGAAGACCATATATGTGGTATATGCACGGCACAAGGCATTAGGTATTTATCCTTGCCATCCCAGCGGGCTTCCCACAGCTTGCCTTTTTGCCATATTACCAGGGTAAAAGGTTCTATATCGTCCAGCAGTGCTTGCTCAAAAGCTGCTTTAGGGTTTACACTGTCAAATATCTTCAGGAATACAAGCCCGCGGCTTTGCCGGTAAGGGTACTGCGGTACATGCTTCCTGTATGCGCCATTCAGCAGCACCATAGCATTGCCATTGGTGTGCATTGCTACCCAGGTGCCACCTGCTTTCCCATCTACGGGGTACAGTAGTTTTCCACTTTCATATTCATGGGCTTCAGGCAAAGATGCGGGTGCTCTCAATACCTGTTCATCTCTGTTTGATGTGAGCCAAACTCTGTCATGCGATGGCAAAAAACTTACTGTGCACATGCTTTCCTGTATTGTATGGTAGAGGGTGCCAGCCCAAAGTTTGCAGATACCTGTAGTGTACTCAATTCACCTATGCCCACCCTTATCAATGCCATATGGTGTATAGTATGCTCAAGGTTGTAGTACAGCTCGCGCAGATAGTTAGTGTGTATAGCACCTTCAGTATCGATACCTGCATATAGTGTCATGTCTTTATCACAGGCCTTTATGCCGGCTGTTACTTCATGCATTAGCTGTATGGCAAATAGTACATCGGTTTCTATGCGCAGATTTCTTTTTCTTTTATCATAGTTTACCGCTCCGGTTTCATACCCGGCTTCCAGGCATTGAAATAGCTCTACTATATGCCGCACATGCTGCCCTATGGTAGCGCCAAACAAGCGTGCTGCAGGCGTAGTGTATACTTTGCCATCTATCTGCAGCAGCACTGCTTCCAGCTCCAGCAATGTATTTTCTATTGGTTGCTTTAGTTGCATAGCTATTTGGTTTTAGCGATATATTTTTGCCAGTTGGCATCTGCCTTTGCCTTCAGTGCCGTTTCATCTTTGTTCCAGGATGTGAGCGTATTATTAAATAGCTTGTTATAAAACAGGTATAGTTTGCCATTTACTATTTTATAGGTTTCGGGGTCAACTTCTACTTTTTGCCCCTTACTGCCCATAGCGTAGGCACACCAGCCACCATATTGTGGCTCATAAGCCGCGGGATTATTTTTAAAGAGGTTCAGGTCTGCGGCATTGGCAAAATAATAGGTAATGCCCCCATAGGTATAGGCAAGGTTAGCCGAGCCCTTCACTGGTTTCTTATTGAAGTAGCTAATGGGATCATAGCCGCTTATGGCTACATTTCTGCTCAGGTTAAAGTTCTTTTGTCGTATGGCTGGTTGTTGTGCATAGCTATTTACTGCTATGGTGCATATTGCAATTGCTGCAATTATTACTTGCTTCATGTATTTGTTGTTTATGAAGCAAAAGTTGCATTTAGTTAGTGCATGGAATGTCGGCAATATGACATTTCCATTTTTTTAACAATAATTAGCTGTTTTATTTGTGTGGGATCTGCCTTAATCTCTGAACGTGATAATAAATGTGGCCCCTGCATTAGGTTTGCTGTCCAGCGTTATGTGGCCGCCCATATTGGTTATATGGTTATACACCAGGTAGAGGCCTATGCCTTTGCTATCGCTGTGATTATGAAATTTCTGGTTGAAGCCAAATATCTTGTCCTTTACCTGCTCCATATCAAAGCCTTGCCCGTTGTCAGAAAATATTAATTGGGTGAAGTTTTTTATTCTCTTAGTGCGAAGGGATATTATCGGCGGCACATCAGGACGGGCATATTTTATTGAGTTGCTTATCAGGTTCAGGAATATACTTTCCATGTAGGCCTTGTTAAATTTTATTGTAGCAACTTCATCAAAATTAATATGGAAATTAGTTTTCGAGTTTTGTATTAGTGCGCTTAGCGATAGTATTACTGTTTCCAGTGTTTCTTTCAGGTCCAGTGTCTGTGTGCCTATGCTCTGTGTCTCTCTTTGGCTTAGTACATCTACATACTTATTCAGTGTTTCTTTCAGGTTCTCGGTAGATAGCTTCAGTATCTCTATAAATTCCAAAGTTTCTTCATCCTGTATCTTAGACACATCCAGCAGGCTGAAGATGGAAAGCAAATTATTTACCGGCGATCTTAAATCATGCGATGTAGTATAGTTTAGCTGCTTTAGCTCACCATTTATTGTAGACAGGTCTGTTATTAGTTTATTCCTGTCTTCCTCATGCTTTTTCTTGTGGGTTACATCTTTAGCTATAGCATATACCAGTTGTTTGCTTTCCATAGGCATAGATGTCCATGATAGCCACACTATCTCACCGTTCTTTTTTACATAGCGGTTTTCAAAGTTTAGGAGCGGAATGTTTTTTGTAAGGTTTTCTCTGCCCTGTTGCGTTACATCTTTGTCATCAGTATGCACAAAGTCGTTTATTGGCCTTGAGAATAATTCTTCCTCTGTATAGCCGAGCAGGTTTGATACTGCGGGATTTATTCGCTTAAAATACCCGTCAAAGCCCGCAATACACAATAGATCGTGCGAAAGATCGAAAAAAGGATCAAGGCTGGGTAAGGCATCTGTGTCTGCAAAACGGGTCAGGTTTTGTAAAGCCGGGTTTACTTCAAGCATATTGCTTACTTTTTATTTAATAATGGCAGGACAGGGCTACGGGAGTGATATTGAAAACAACTTATAAGGAATTGTTTCGCCTAAATTATTAAAATATTCTAATTAGTTTTTTATTAATAACATAAATACGTGAAAAATACCCTCTTATATAAATTATCTTATATTCTACTGTACGGCGTTTATTTATGCTTTATACTTACCACCTGTATCCAGCCTTCATTAGCATGGTACATCATGCAGATAATGCCATTCCTGGCAGCGCCATTACATTCTTTTATTTTATTAAAAATAGCAGATACCGTATCCCCATTTGAAAGAGTGGCAGTCATTTCGGTATTGCATATATGGTAGTCTTTGCCCTCATACCGCAGGTAACTGCCTGTGCAGTCTTTAATAAAGACCGTTGGTTTGTCTATAGTCTTTTTGCATGTGGCAGACATAAGCAGGATAGGTGCAGCTAATAATAATATTACTTTCTTCATCTTAATACATATTGTAACAAAAATTGTGCTAATAAAGTTTTCTTACTCGCTTGGATAACCCTTATCATTCTCCAGCCATGCAGCTTAAATGACTCTTATTATTTAAGCGCAAGGCAAGAAGATAGTTGGTAGATTTGCGCTTGTATAGAAACATGCAATCACAAATTTTACAGCATATTAGCCGTTACATTAGTCTTAGTGAAGAGGAAATCCAGCTTCTGTTCTCTTACCTCCGGCCATTACAAGTAGCGAAGAAAGAACATCTTTTAAAGGAGGGCCAGGTTTGCAAAAAACTTTATTTTATAGAGAAAGGTTGTTTGCGTATGTATTTTGTAAATGGAAAAGGCACAGAGCAGATAACCCAGTTTGCTATAGAGAATTGGTGGCTTGCCGATTACATGAGCTATGACCGTCAAACACCTTCCCAGTTTTATATACAGGCTGTAGAGCACACGGAGCTATTTACAATAGATGTAACAGAACAGGAACAGCTAATAAAAGTATTGCCGAAGATGGAGCACTATTTCAGGCTCATGCTGCAGAAGGCCTATGCCGCTGCCCAGATGCGTATTAAATATTTGTATGAGCTTTCAAGAGAAGATGGCTATAAACATTTTGTTACCAGTTTCCCCGGCTTCGTACAGCGCATACCGCAATACATGCTCGCCTCTTATCTTGGCTTTACGCCAGAATATCTAAGCGAGCTGCGAAAAAAATACGCGAATGGTATTTCTTAAACCAGTTTAATTTTTATCCGCCGTACCTGCCATAAGTTTGTGCCCGGTTTAAAACTTATCAACAATGGCAAACAGAATAAATATGGCTGATGTTCAGCCCGAGGCAATGAAAGCGATCATGCATTTGGAACAATACATGGCCCATGCCTCCATTCCTAAGCTTCACAAAGAATTAATAAAGATCAGGGCATCACAAATAAATGGCT
>JAFDXS010000190.1 GCA_018267795.1 Bacteroidota bacterium
TGTCTTTAAATGTTTCAGTAGTAGCCAGGGGAAATTTTGCTACCGCTATGTTTCCTTCCAGGTATTGCAGGTCCGGGTCCTTTCCAAGATTTCCAATCAGCATAACTCTATTAACGCCTCTCATGTTAGATCAATTTATCAATTAATAAAAATTTATAACCTTTAGCTTGTTTAAAAGTATAATTTTTTTTCTAAAAAAGAAACTACCGTTTTAGGGAATGCGTAATTTTTTAACTCATTTATAGCAACCCAATTTCCTCCATCTACAGGCACTTTTATTGTTTCTCCCACCTGCAGGCTGAAGAAATGTGTTTCTATTAGTTGGTGTGTCAGCCTTTGGGTCAAAAAGCCTTCGTATTCAGGTTCCTGGCCTTTTTTATTATTGAAGGTGTACGCCTTATTCTTTATAAGCTTGTCAGTTTTCAGCACTTCATCTGCTTCTATCAGGTAGGGTTCATGCAGGTTCTCCCATATATCTTTAGCCGGCCGTTTACGTATCCATATTTTGTCATTTGCACGCAGCAGCAGGTAGTGAAAGTATCGCTTGCGTACACTCGTTTTTTTACTGCGCACAGGTAGTATTCCGGTCAGCTGTTGCTTGTACGCTATGCAGTTTTTTTGCAGCGGACATTCAGCGCATAGCGGTTGTTGTGGTGTGCACACTGTAGCGCCCAGGTCCATTATAGCCTGGTTGTAGCCGGCACTGTCGTCCTTGTGCAGAAGCTCTTGTGCCAATTGCTGAAACACTTTTTTTCCTTCAGTACTATCAAATGGCGTATCGATTCCAAAATATCTGCTCAGCACTCGGTACACGTTTCCATCTACTACCGCATGTGGCAGGCCGTAGGCAAATGAAGCTATGGCAGCAGCCGTATAGGGCCCTATCCCCTTCAGCTTTATTATTTCTTCGTACCTATCGGGGAATTTTCCATTCAGCTCACTAGCTATATATCTTGCTGTTGCCAGCATGTTCTTGCAGCGGTTATAGTAACCTAGTCCCTGCCATAGGCGAAAAGCCGCTTCATCTTTTGCCGCAGCCATATCCTTTACAGTGGGGTAGGCTTCTGTAAAGCGTAGGTAGTAGGGTAGCCCCTGTTGCGCCCTTGTCTGCTGCAGTATTATTTCAGATAGCCATATTTTATATGGGTCTTTTTCCTCTTTCCAGGGCAGGCTGCGTTCATTGCTCGTTTCGTGCCAGTGTATCAGCGCTTTAGTGAAAAAACTTTTCTGTCCTTTGCTCCATTCCATGCTTCTGCAATTTACGTCACAGCGCCTAAGAAAAATTCATCGCCCCCAAATCCTTAAATCCTGCCCAAAAGTTCTACTTTTGCGCCACAATTTCCGTATAGATGGATCTGCAAAATCTCAAACAAACTGCTACCCAGGTGCGCCGGGACATTATTCGTATGGTACACGCCTGTCAGAGCGGTCACCCTGGTGGCTCTCTTGGCTGTACAGATTTCATGGTAGCCTTGTATTTCGATACTATGAAGTATAGCACCGATTTCAAAATGGACGGAATAGGCGAAGACCTTTTCTTCCTGTCAAACGGGCATATTTCTCCTGTGTTTTATAGTGTATTGGCACGTGCAGGCTATTTCCCTGTTAGCGAGCTTAGCACTTTCCGTCAGATCAATTCACGTCTTCAGGGGCACCCTACCACGCACGAGCATTTACCAGGTGTACGCATCGCTTCTGGTTCATTAGGCCAGGGCATGAGCGTAGCTGCTGGTGCTGCTCTTAGCAAAAGGCTGAATAATGATGATCGTATCGTCTATTCATTGCATGGTGATGGCGAACTGCAGGAAGGCCAGAATTGGGAAGCTATCATGTTTGCCGCACATCATAAGATAGACAATATGATTGCCACTATCGACGTTAATGGTCAGCAGATAGATGGTCCTACCAGTCAGGTTATGAGCCTCGGCAATCTGCACCAGAAGTTTACTGCCTTCGGCTGGCATGTGCTTGAGATGGATGGCAACAATATGGAAGAAGTGGTAAACAAGCTTAAAGAAGCTAAAGCTGCCACAGGCAAAGGCAAACCGGTTTGTATCCTTATGCACACCATTATGGGCAAAGGGGTCGACTTTATGGAAGGTACACATGAGTGGCACGGTATTGCTCCGAGCGATAAGCAATTGGAAGCAGGCCTTGCGCAGCTACCGGAAACATTAGGAGATTATTAAGGTCTCAACACCTTATTTATCCCTAACTTTAATATGAGATAAATAAATTTTTATATGAAAAAACTCCTGTTACACATATCATTTGTATGTCTTTCAGGAGTTTTTTTTATTTCCTGTGTTAAGAAAGGCCCTGATACAACGCCCACTACTATTATGACAGGCCATTGGCAGGTAGTACAAACGGCTACTGATGACAATAATAATCATCAGTTAGATAATGAAGAGCTGCGCAACATGGCCGCAGGTGTTACAGATTATTACCTTTTCAATGCCAATCATACAGGTACAGAAGAGGTCACTTATAATGGTACTCCTACAGACTATAATTTTGTATGGGCATTACCTAACAGCAGCCAGTTTTTGCAGATATTTTTAGAAGGGCACGATAGCACCACCTATCACATTGTCACCTTTTCCCCCGCCAATACCACGTTGCTTGATACTTCCCAAAGCATTTATAGCTGGAAGGTTATCAAAAAGAAATCCTGACTTTTAAAAGGATCCAATGATGCCTGCCTCTTTTACTTATTCTGCGTTGTCACAAAACGCATGTATTGCATCTCGTAAGAAAACTGCAAGCCCTTTGTTGTATTTGTCATAGTAAGCAGCGAAACGCTCGTCGTTTACATACATATCACTCAGGCATCGATATACATTTGGCGTCACATCAAAGTATTTTCCCATCATTTCATAGTGCTCTTTTATTTGGGCTTGCACTTTACTGTCAGTGGCTGGTAGTCCTATCATTTCAGCCAGTTCTTTATTAAGGTCTTCTCCTTTTTGCTGCAGTGCCTCCCATTCACCTTTATTCATTGCCATAGCTTTGTTATTAGCATTTGCTACTGTATCCGCTCCCCATCGTTCGGCAGCTTCCTGTTGCCATGCTTCAGCTTGCTCTTTGCTAAAGCCTTTATACAATTCATTGTAGTCCATTTTTTTACCTTTATTTTTTAAGTGATCAATAGTGCTGTTAATGGTTTGTAATAGCTGGCCTATTCGCTTTTTTCTCCTCAGTAGTTCTTCCTTATGTGCTTGCATTGCTTTAAGTATATCAAACTCTGGGTCGTCCAGTATAGCCCCTATCTGCGATAGTGAAAGGTCCAGCTCTTTATACAGCAATATTTGTTGTAGCCTTAGCAACTCTTGCTCGCCATAGTAGCGGTAGTTTGCATCTGTTCGCACTGCAGGTTGCAGCAGTCCTAGCTTGTCATAGTGGTACAGTGTGCGCACACTTACACCCGCCAGCTCAGCCAATCCCTTTACAGAAAATTTATTCATGAAATAAACTTTATACTGCAAAACTAGCCTATCACCTAAGGTAAGGGTCAAGAAAAAAGGCAACTTTTTTTAAAAAAATATTTTACTACTTATGAAGGGTTGCTTTATGGATACTTACTCACTGACTTACAACTAATTTGAGTATTTTTATTCAGATATGAAACGTTTGCTTCACCTTTCGTTTATTCTTGCTGTTCTGCTTATATCATCATCGTGCATTGCTCAGTCAGCGCACAATAATGACCAGGCATTTATTAAGGTTCGCAATTTTTTTAACGAACAGCAGGCCGATTCTGTTTATAACATGACAGGCGAAGGTTTCCGCACGCATGTCAGCAGAGATGTGTTTGTTAATATAGTTGAAACTAAACTGTTCCCTTTGGGTAAAATCCGGGATGTTGAATTTCTTAGTTACAAGGCGGGCATTAGCAATTATAAGGTCACGTATCCATCCATAGTGCTTGAGATGATAATTGGTGTGGATAAAGAAGATAGAATAGAAGCGCTTGCTTTCAAGCAGTATGTCAAGGCTGTAGCAGATAAGAACTATTTCGTTCCTTCATCCAACCCACGGCAAACTGACCTCGATAAGAGAATTGACACAGTAGCACGACAATACATAAACAAAGTGAATACCGTTGGTCTTAGCATCGGTATTTTAAAAGATGGCAAAATCGCTACTTATGAATATGGAGAAACAAAGAGGGATAATAAGCAACTGCCTGGCAACAAAACAATCTTCGAGATCGGTTCTGTTACAAAGACCTTCACCGCCACACTGCTTGCATGGTATGTCAACGAAAAGAAATTAAGCCTCTCTGATCCTATTACTAAATACTTGCCCGATTCTGTGGCAGCTAATCCGGCTATTCAATCTATCACAGTTCAGATGCTCAGTAATCACACTTCAGGATTGCCCCCGCTGCCCGATAATTTAGTATTAAATGGCCCTGATTCGCTCAATCCTTACAAGTACTATAGTAAAGACATGATGTACTCCTGGCTAAAGACATGTAGCCTGCAATCTAAGCCGGGAGAAGCTTATGCATATTCTAATTTTGCCACAGCATTGCTAGGCAATATCCTTGAAGATATCAGCCACAAATCCTATGAGCAAATGGTCCGCGAAATAATCTGCAAACCGCTAAATATGCAGAATACTATACTGCACCTCACTACTACTCAGGAAAAAGATTTTGTACATGTTTACAACGAAGAGGGTAACAGTACGCCCGCATGGGATTTCGTAGCCTTCGCACCAGCAGGCGCCTTACATTCCACTGTCAGCGACCTGCTTTTATATGCCCAGGCAAATATGAAAAATGGCACTGACAAACTATCTAAAGCCATGTCCCTCACCCACAAGATTACCTACGACAAAACGCCTAAAGTAGCCCTCGGCTGGCACATAATGGAAACAGCTAATCAACCCATCTACTGGCACAACGGCGGCACCTACGGCAGCAGCAGCTACCTGGCCTTCCAGCCCTCCAGGCAAATAGCCGTGGTCATCCTATCCAACTCCGCAGAATCTGTAGATCCCATAGCACTAAATATTCTAAGACTCCTTCAATAGCCCAATCAACCCGTCATTTCGACCGCCAGGGAGAAATCTCCTCAGCTATTGCAAGAAGCTACATTGAAAAACTAAAGCTTATAGCTCTTTATCTCACGTATTGGTGTCCTCACCAACACGCTCGCGTCGAATAAACACTCAATAACCACTTTTAAATTTTTACTTTTTAATTTTTAATTTGAAAAATGTGGACATCTTTATTTGCATACCCCTTCCTCCAAATCGTATATTGCATATAGCATATTCAGTCGCTCATCAGGAGTTCTCAAGCTAAGTATGCTGAAATAGTAAAATGTGACATTTTGAGACATTTTGTTACCAAATGGGAGATAATGTGACATTTTATAAAACCTTAATAACTCAGCAAAATAAACCTTTCCAGCCTATGCTTCCTGTTAAAACCTCCCAAAACTATTTTCTCTGCACAATGTCACATCCCGCATCGCACTCATCTTTTTCTTAGCTTAGCATAATTCCTATACAGGACTTATAAACATAATTAGTGTGAACATG
>JAFDXS010000191.1 GCA_018267795.1 Bacteroidota bacterium
AATTCATGCGTGCGTATAAGGCCCAGCGCTTCTCCTGTTTCACTGCCCAGTATGTTTTGCCCGCCATCGCCACGGGTCAGGGATAGATAACCGGTACGGTAGTTTTTATAGTTTACCAGCCAGGCAAGCAGGCGGGTGTTCTCATCATCAGGATGCGCAGCCATATACAGCACATTGGTAAGATGCTTAAGCTGCGATATTTCATGATATACTTGGTAAGAGGTGGCCGGGCGCACTTGCTGTGCAGATGCCATATATGCAGTAAATAATCCTGCAAAACAGAAAAATATTTTTCTCATGGAATGATATAAAAAAATAAACCCACAGCACTAAACTGTACTGTGGGGTAAAAATAAGTGCTTTAAAATTAATTATTGACCTTTCACTTCAGCTATTAGCTTTTCGTTGTTATGTACATAGTCCTGTTCAAACGCGCTGCCTTTTGCTGCTTCTATCGATTTGTTGGCAGCGGCAATAGCTTCTTTTTTATGCCCTAGTTTCTTTTCTATGCGTGCTTTCAAATACCACATGTAGAAGGCTTTCGGGTTCTGTTCCAGTGCCTTGTCAGTATACATATTTGCTTTCTCCAGGTTCTGGTTAGTTTCGAAGTAATAGTTAGCAGCCTGGAAGTAAGGAATATTAGGATTATTTATAGCCTTATCGATAGAAGCATTTAAGCGTTCTTCATTATGAGCTACTACAGGAATGATAACTTTTGTTTTTTCCCACATCAGTTCCAGTTTGCAGGAATTGAAGGTGATGTTTGCGATGTCTATTGTAAATGTTTGCACATTTTTTTCCATCATACGGGCAGGCACCTTAAAACGGGCTACGTCATCGCTGGTGTTATAACCTGCATTGCCCCAGTTACCCACGCCTTTGTTCAGGATTATTTCCCATTGTTCTTTACCGGGAATGGTATATAATGCGTATTCACCCGCTTTTACGTTCTGTCCGCCTATTTCCAGGTCTTCGCCTATTTTTATTTTGGTGGCAGCATTAGCGCCTGTGCGCCATACATCACCATATCTTACTACATCGCCAAACACTTTACGTCCACGCATAGATGGGCGACTATAGCTTATGTCAATGCTGGAGGTAGAGAATTCCTGGGAGATTTTTGCCGTTGGGCTCAATGCCGGCAGCTTTAATCCGTCCTGTGCCCATGTGTTCGATAATGCTGTAATAAACAGTGCTGAGAGAAGAAGTTTTTTCATGTTTGTGTGGTTTTGATATCGCTGCAATATTACAAGTATCAGGGGTATTTATAAAAACTTATTAGCTATTGCGGTATAAGTGCATGATAAACAGGAAAAAAACTATGTGTAAGGAGTTTTTCTCTAAGCCGGGCTATAATATTAATATTGTAGCCTAAACGATAGAAATGGAACATACGGTAAATCTTGCTATACAGGTACTGCCCCTTCATTTAGGACAGGAAAAAGCTTATGGCATAGTAGATGCAGCTATAGAGCAAATAAAGCAGTCCGGCTTGCACTATGTTGTTTGCCCCTTCGAAACTGTAATAGAAGGGCCTTATAATAAAGTGATGGCCCTGGTAAATGATATACAGGACGCCTGCAACAAAGCCGGTGCTGATGCCTTGCTGATAAATATGAAATTGCAGCGCAACTTCAGCAAAGACATAGCTATTGACGATAAGATAGGTAAATACAAATAATAGCTACTATTTTTGACGCATAATAATATTGAATGAATCGTTCTCAACTTGTTAGTACCATCCGTGAAAAGAAATCTGTGCTTTGCGTAGGACTGGATACGGATATGAATAAAATACCGAAGCATTTATTTGGGGAAGAAGACCCGATGTTTGCTTTCAATAAAGCTATAATAGACGCTACAAAAGATTATACAGTAGCCTATAAAATAAATACTGCTTTCTATGAAGCCTACGGAGTAAAAGGTTGGGAATGCATGGCTAAAACACTCGATTATATCCCTAAGGATATTTTTACCATAGCCGATGCCAAGCGTGGCGATATAGGCAATACATCAGAGCAATATGCCCGTACTTTTTTTGAAACATATCCTTATGATAGTGTTACTGTAGCCCCATACATGGGCGCTGACAGTGTGCAGCCATTCCTAAAGTTTGAAAATAAATGGGCTATCGTATTAGGGCTCACTTCCAATGCAGGCAGTGCAGATTTCCAACTGCAGCAGTGCGGCGATGAGTTGCTATATGAAAAAGTGCTACGCACAGTCGCAGGCTGGGGCACACCTGAGAATATAATGTTTGTAATAGGCGCCACACGCAAAGAACAGTTGCAGCATGTGCGTAAAATGCTTCCGGAGCATTTCTTCCTTATTCCGGGCGTGGGTGCCCAGGGTGGCGACGTGCCTACGGTATGTGAAAACACACTGAACAAGGATGGCGGAATACTGATAAATGTTTCCCGCGGCATTATATACCAGGGTAATGATACTGATTTCGCAATGCGTGCTGAGGCAGCAGCTAAAGAATACCAACAGCAAATGGCAACATATTTCTAAATAAGCTTAACCAAAATACCCTACTATGAACGAAGACTTGTTGCAGGTGATATGGCAGCATAGCCTTTACAAACCTGGCAATCTAAGCACTGCCAACGGCGAAGCGCTCACAGTAGTACATCCCGGCACCCGCAACCGTAATGCAGGCCCTGATTTCCTGGAGGCTAAGGTAAGAATAGGAGAGACTTTACTCGTAGGCAATGTAGAACTGCATATCAATACCAGCGACTGGCAAAAGCACGGTCATCAAAATGATGCAGCATATCAAAACCTGATACTGCACGTAGTATATAATAATGACGCAGCCGACGTAGCCGATAATTTCGCAACACTCGAACTTGCTGCACATATTCCCGATGAAATACTAACACAGCATTCATTCCTTACCAATGCCACTTCAGGCATACCTTGCAGTGCTCGCCTTCCCTATGTAAAAAGCATTACAAAAGAAAGCTGGCTCAGCCGCCTGTTGGCCGAGCGCTGGGAAGAAAAGCTCGGCGACTGGAAGGAGCTGCTGGACTCATCTGCCGGCGATTGGAGCAATTTGCTGTACTGGCGCATGGCAGCCAATTTTGGTTTTAAAATAAATGCCACGCCATTTCCTATGCTTGCCCGCTCCATACCATTGAACATACTAGGCAGGCACCGCGAAAACCTAATGCAGATAGAAGCATTGCTCTTCGGCCAGGCTGGCATGCTCGATAAAGATTTTGAAGAAGATTATCCTAATCAGCTAAAGAAAGAATACCAGTTTCTCAAAGCTAAATACAAGCTCGAACCTATCCCCGCACACCTCTGGAAGTTCCTGCGTATGCGCCCTGCTAATTTCCCTACCATACGCATTGCACAATTCGCAGCACTCGTTCACAAGTCAATACATCTCTTCTCCCAGATCGCTGAGACGGATAGTATAAAAGATATAGCACCACTATTAGATGTAAGCGCCAGCGAATACTGGCGTACGCATTATACGTTTGATGAAGTGCAGAAAAAGCCATCAGATAAGCACCTTGGCGTTGCTTCTATTCACAATATCATTATCAATACAATTGCGCCTATCAAATTCCTGTACGCTTATAAGCATGGCTTACACCGCCAGCAGGAATCTGCACTGCAGTTACTGGATACCGTGCCTGCCGAAAAGAACAACATACTGGAGCTATGGCATGACAACGGCTGGAAAGCAGAAAATGCAGCTCAGTCGCAGGCGATGATACAGTTGTACAACAACTATTGCTCAGCCACGCGTTGCCTGCAGTGCAGTATAGGCCTCAATATCATTAAGGCCAGATAAAAGTAAGCATCTGCTTCAGGTCTGGATGCAGACTGCGCGCCACTGGACATGTTTCGGCTATATGTTTCAGCAGGCTCATTTGCTTTTCATCATAGTGCTGTCCTTTAGGGAAGGTTAAGGCTACCTTTATTTCAGCTATCCTCCTTGGGTCTGCAGCCATTATTTTCTCTACATCACACACCAGTCCGTCTATATTTATATTGTGGGTGCGTGCACCTATACCCATAGTAGTGGCTATACAGGTGGCCAGCGCAGTAGCTACCAGGTCGGTAGGGGAGAAGCGTTCACCTTTGCCCTGGTTATCTACAGGAGCATCTGTTTCTATTACAGTACCGGAGCGAAGATGTGTAGCTTCTGTTCTTAAGTCGCCTTTATATATTACCTGGGCAGTCATGTTGATGATGTTTAGACACTAAAATTACAATGTCCTTAAAAACTTTTCAGATAAAGTTGTAACTTACTATCTAATGCCATTAGCATAGCTTATATGGCAGATGTATTTATATTTGCAGCATACAGATCAATATTTATGAAAGGCTTTGCCAGGTCCATAGGAATAATGCTTGTGTTAGGTTCATTACCCTTAATAAGTAATGCCCAGAACATTCATTATCCCGATAGCACCGGCACCCGGGTTATGGCAGCAGTAAAAAGGCCACCAATAGTAAAAAAGCCCTTAGTAAAGAAAATTAAGCCTGTTACGAGAGAATTCAGTGGCGGTGTACGTCTCTGCACAGATGGCTGGAGCATATTCGTAGATAGGGGCAGCGTGCGCAGCGAAGACACCAAGCATAGCGATATGTTTTACAATGTAAGGCTATGGCAACTGGAATTCAGCGAAAAGAAAGACCCTAAAGAATATAAAAGCACTAACGGCAATCTCGATCCATATGCAGGAGTAAAATCTACTCCATTCATCTTTGGCAAGATCAATAACTTCTACTCTCTGAAGCTCGGCTATGGCAACAGGCAAATGATAGCCGGCAAGCCTGATCCCGGTACGGTCTCTATTCACTGGGTATATGTAGGCGGCCTTGCGCTGGGCCTGCTAAAGCCGTATTATATTAAAACCGATAACGAAGCTAATCCTATTAAATATTCCGACTCTACTAAAGATGAGTTTCTGTCAGAAACCAACATCATAGGCTCAGCCGGCTTTGGCCAGGGCCTTGGCGAGATCAAGTTTATTCCCGGCATACATGCCAAAACTGCCCTGCATTTTGATTTTGCCGCAAATAGGAAGACAATTTTGGCTATCGAGACAGGTATAAGCGCCGAGTTATATACAAAAAGTATTCAATTAATGGCCCGCAGGGATGCGGTACCATATTTCTTTAATTTCTATGCATCTTTCCAATTTGGCAAACGTTGGTGATGGTTGTAATTTGCACCTCTTATGCAGGAATTGCCGATAATTAGTTCAAACGAAAACAGCGCGGAAACACGTGTCAAGAAGCCTAACTGGCTGCGCGTGAAATTGCCTATAGGCGAGGAATACAGGCATGTGCGCAATCTTGTGGATACTCATAAGCTCCATACTATATGCGAGAGTGGCAACTGCCCTAATATGGGTGAGTGCTGGGGCGAAGGCACCGCTACCTTCATGATATTGGGTAATATATGCACCCGTTCATGCGGTTTTTGCGCGGTAGCTACCGGCAGGCCCGAGCCTGTAGATTGGGACGAGCCGCAGCGTGTAGCAGAAGCAATA
>JAFDXS010000192.1 GCA_018267795.1 Bacteroidota bacterium
ACTTTGCCGTGGTCATCTATTATGTGTATGCTGGTGTCGTATTTATATACCTGGCCCTGGTATTGCGCATTGGCGGTAAGAGCGATTAGAAAAAATAATAGGGAAACACTTAGGGTAGGAAAAAGTTTCATAGAAAATGTCTTTATATAAAATTACATAATTTAAAGGATAAAGGCCTTGGATAACAGGTATAAAAAAACGGCTGCATTTTTGCAGCCGTGTAAAAAATTATTAGAGGAAGAGAGCTTGCTACCTGCTCATATTATCAAAGCAGTTTACAGTGCCGGCAGAGCTTATGTCCTGGAAGGTATAGCCGATATTGCCGCTGGTGAAATTACCATTGCCAAAATAAGTGTGCCCGCCTACTGTTTGGGAAGGGATATTAATATACCCGCCATTACAATCCAGTTCAGCATATATAGATGCGCCGGTGCCATTGAAATTTGTAAAATAGATCCTGTTAGAAAAGCCTGCAGGGTCCACTATTATACTGTCGGTGTATAAGTTGCCGTTACAGTCATAATTGTTTTTCCAGCCACCTGCAACCAGCGAAGTACATTGAGGTTCTCTTAACACTTTAAGATTGAAAGTGTAAAACTTATCACCTGTTTTAGAACCGTGGCAAACGAGCTTTATAGGGAAAACGCCGCCTTTGGCAGTACCATCATTAGTAAGCACAAAATAAGCATAGAAAGTAGGAATGCCTGAATGAGCATATATAGTGTCTGCAGTAATGCCTGCTGGCAGATTTGCAAGCGAGAGGTCGACAGTTTCCTGTATAGGGCCTACATAGACCACATTGTAAGATAATGTAGTGCTTGCCCCTACCTGGTAGCTTACTACGGCATCTGTTACATTGTCTACCCTGTAAGTGCTAGGCAGGTTAGACTTTGTGTCCTTAGTACAAGCTGCAAGGCCAAAATAAACAAGCGCAAAAAGTAAAATAATTTTCTTCATATGTATTGTGTGTTGGAAACGTAAGATAATAATAATAATTTTTATATGCAATAATAAGGGGACGAATAGCAGGAAGTCCAGGTAAAAGAATACGGCTGCATTATGTATGCAGCCGTACGAAATATTAAGCAGGAAGTGTATTAATGTCTCAGGTACACGTAGCAGGAGTTGATGCCCGCAGCTGAAGAGTCTACATAGCTATACTGTATATAACCTGAAGAGAAATAACCGTTGCCATAATATACATGACCGGCAAATCCCTGGCGCGGTATAGTAAAGGTGCCAGTGTTGCAATCAAGGTCAGCATATACAGATAGGCTTAAATCTGCGAAATTGCTGAAAATTATTCTGTTATAGGTAGAAGGATCAACTTCTATGTTATCAGAAAAAGTATTACCTAAGCAATCTGTACCTATTGCCCAGGTGCCTGCTACCGTAGAGGTGCACTGTGGTGGCGGTAATACTTTTATTTTAAACGTATAAGATTTGTTACCTGTTTTATCTCCTTTGCAGTTAAGTGTTACAGTATATGTACCCGGTTTTGCAGTACCGTCATTCATTAAGTAAAATACGGTGCTGTATGAAGGTATGCCTGAATGGCTGTTTGTATCTGCAGTTACGCCAGCAGGCAGGCCGCTGAGCGATAAGCTTACGTTTTCCTGTATAGGGCCTACATAGCCAACGCTGAGCTGCAGATAAGCAACAGAGCCCGCAGAATAACCAATTTGCTGGTCGGTAATGTTGTCTATCCTGTACGTGGTTGGCTGGTTCGACTTGTTGTCATCTTTAGTACAAGAGGATAAGGCTATGCAAAAGAGCATAAAAAGTAGGAGTGTTTTTTTCATGAGTTCGGTTGTTTTTTGGTTATTGGTTAAAATTTAGAATTCGTTTTTCCACATCATACTTTCAACGGGCTTTATGGTGCGGTTAGTATATTTCGCGTTTTCTTTCTTGTTATACTTGTTTATCACCTCACCATCTACCGGGAAGTAAATGAGCTGGCCCACAGGCATACCTGCATATATGCGCACGGGGTGCACACAGCTTATCTCCAGTGTCCAGGTGTTGCAAAAGCCTACATCACCCTTGCCGGCCGTAGCATGTATATCTATACCCAGGCGGCCGGTTGACGACTTACCCTCCAGGAAGGGTACATGGGCATGGGTTTCAGTATATTCTTCCGTTACGCCCAGGTACAGGGTACCCGGCTGCAGTACATAGCCCTCTTCCGGTATTTCGAAATGGGATACCTGGTTATGCTTCTTTGCGTCTAATATAGTATCATTATATACAGCAAGGTATTTGCCCAGGTGCACATCATAAGAGTTACTGCCAAGGTATTTGCGGTCGTAAGGCTCTATTACAATAGTTCCTTTTTCTATTTCTTCCAGTATTCGTTTATCAGAAAGGATCATAGTGCAAATATAATCGTCTGTCTGATAATTAGGGATTTATGTAATGGGAAATACTCTTGTTTTCCGTCAAAATATGGTAATAATATTTATTGTTTCAATAATTTACCCGTTTGCAGTGTATTGCCGTTTTGCAGCACCTTGTAGAAATAGATACCCGGCTGCCAGGTGGCGGCGTTGATGGTAAATTCGTTTTTATTGGGCGGTAATGTCATATCTAATAGGGTCGTGCCGCAAACGTCAGTGACTTTAAGGCCAGTACTTTGAGCAGCATTCATATCATAATGAATCGTCGTCCAGTTAGACAGAGGATTTGGATATATAGATATACTTTTTATTTCGGTGGTAATGGCATCAATTCCAGTAAGCGGGCCTGCCAGTTTGGTGAGCCAGAAATCGCCATCCCCATATGTGGTGCAAGTAATATCTCCGTCACTTGAAGCGCTTACTCCGCCAAGAATACAGCCGCCGTCATTTGTTAGTTTCATGGCATAAGTCAAATCGCCTAAAGATCCACCAATACATCTTTGCCAGGTCATGTTCCTTTTGGTATCTAATCTTAACACCCATCCGTCATAAAGATATGAGGAAGATGTATGAAAACCGGAAACATCACCGTCATCAGAGTCTGTATAACCAGCAATGACATAGCCACTGTCACTATCCTGTCGTATTTCATTGCCGGTTTCCAGCATAGAACCCCCAAAGCATTTTTGCCATGTCAAGCTACCTGAAAGGCCCAATTTCACTACCCAAAGGTCTTGCGTAGATGAGCCTGCATTGAGATGATTATCAGTTACATCATAGTCATTTGAAGTAGTGTAACCGGTAAATACATAAGAGTTATCCAGATCCTGAATTACAGAGCTAAATTCATCACCCTGTGTGCCGCCAAATGTGTTTGACCATTGTATGGTACCGCTGCTACCTAATTTGACTGCCCATGCATCCCAGTCATCTTTTCCACCATAGTGTTTAGCTACATCTCCATTTGTAGAAAAGGTAAAGCCAGCAACAATATAACCGCCGTCCTTTGTTTGTTTCACACTATTTGCCTCTTCATTAGCGCCACCTCCAAGTGTTTTCTGCCATTGTATAGCACCAGTGTCGTCTAATTTCACTACCCACATATCCTCCGTATAATAACCCATCGCATCCTTATGTAAATTTGTAACGTTTCCGTCATTTGAAGTAGTTGCCCCAGCAAAAATATAACCACCATCAGCAGTTTGATGAATAGACTTTGCAAAATCGTCGTCGCTGCCACCAAGACATTTTTGCCAGATGACATGTCCGCCTACGTCTAACTTTAATATCCATACATCTTGAAATAAGCCACTGTAATGACCAGTTACGTCTCCATCGCTTGAATAGGTATAGCCTGCTATTATATAACCACCATCACGCGTTTGTTGAACACTGTATGCTCCGTCATTATCACTACCACCGAAAGAATGAATCCATATAATATTTCCTAAAGCATCAGTTTTTATAGCCAATACGTCGGTAAAAGAGCCAGACCCGAAATGACCTGTAACTACACCATCATTTGAATAACTGTATCCCACCATTATATAACCTCCATCGGCAGTCTGTTGAACGTCGTAGATAGATTCGTGCATTGATCCACCATAACACTTAGTCCACTGTATTTTAGGCCCCTGACCAAAAGAAAGAAAACTTGAGCTGCACAATAAAAGCACAATAAAGGAAAGATAAGGTGATCTCATAAGATATAATTTTCAATTTGAAGTTAAAACAAAAAGCCTGCACGAGGCAGGCTTTATTAGAAAAAATTGCTACACTTATTCCTTTACCAGCTTGCCGCTCTCCAACACACTGCCATTTTGCATTAGGCGATAGAAATATATACCTGGTTGCCAGGTACTGGCGTTGATTGTTGTTTGGGCTGTACTTTTTAATAAGGTACTATGGCAAATTATCCTGCCTGCCACATCTGTTACCTCTACAGTAGCATCTGTTGTTAATTTATACTGCATGGTGAAGCAGTTATGTGATGGATTGGGAGAAATGTTAAATGAGAAATCTTCTGTTAGCTCCTCTACAAACGATGTGGGCATTGGCTTGTTTGAAAATTTGACTGCCCAAAAATCAGCTCCGTGATCATTTTCCTTTCGGTCACCATCTGTAGATTCCGCGTAGGACAACGCAATATAATCGCTATCCGTGGTTTGCGTTACCGAAAAAGTCCCATCTATGCCGCTGCCGCCAAGGCATTTTTGCCACTCAATGACACCGCTGCTATTTAGCTTTAATACCCATCCATCGGAATTTATTGGAGCGGAGCTGGAGTGTACGCCTGAAACATCTCCATCTGCAGATTGTGTATTTCCTGAAATAAAATATCCCCCGTCAAATGTTTGGTGGCCGTCAGTGCCATTATCAAGCCCGGTACCACCATAGCTTTGTTCCCAGGTTAGTGCTCCGGTATCATTTAGCTTTGCAACCCATATATCGTAGGTATTTCTGCCAAGTGAATCAAGATGATTGCCTGAAACATCCATATCATTGGATGAGCCACCTCCTGTGCAGATGTATCCCCCGTCTGCCGTCTTACCTATTGTAATAAATGCTTCACTTTGTGTGCCACCATAGGTTTTTGTCCATACTATACCGCCGGTATCATTTAGTTTTATTACTAAAGCATCTGTGCCTCCTCTGTTTTTTGTTATATCACTATCAGAAGAGTTTGAATAACCACCTATAGCATAACCGCCATCACCAGTTTGAATAACAGAATATGCGCAATCTGTGCCGGAGCCACCAATCGTCTGTTGCCACACAATGCGCCCTGTGTCATCCAATTTTACTACCCATATGTCGGAGGTAGCACTGCCACGATAAATGTGCGTTCGGTGTGTAACATCTCCGTCAACTATAGAAGTGGTCATTCCGCAAAATATGTATCCGCCATCTTTTGTCGGGGCGATGCTATATGCAATTTCGCCACCGCCACCGCCATAACATTTTTTCCAAAGCAACTTACCCGCTGAATCCAATTTTATAATAAGTGCATCAGGTGCACCACTTGATGCAAAATAGTTATGCACCATGCCTGTATAATCCTCGTCTATTGACGCGGTATAACCAGCTGCTATATATCCACCGTCTTTTG
>JAFDXS010000193.1 GCA_018267795.1 Bacteroidota bacterium
CTGGCTGTATAATAACCTGCAGGCGGAGACTGCGCATAGGAGGTAGAAGGCATGATAAACTGAAGGCTGCCATAGGCCTCTACACCACTAAGGCGTGAAAGACCCGCGGGATTGTAAAAGAGCGTGGAGACATCCCATGGCCAGGCAGTGCCGCCACCGCCCATAGCCAGTTGTCGCAGTCCTTGCAGATTAAGTTGGTAAGCAGCACCGAAACTCAACGCAGAGCTAAGTAGCAAGGGGGCTGCAAGCAAAGTTAGTTTTCTCATAGGAAAATTTTTTAATAGAAAAATAAAGACCTACCTCAGATTAAATCAAGATTAAGTTATGATTAATATCCGTAAATAACAATGATTATATCTATAAAGTATAGGGTGATATGAATAGCTATGTTGCCAGGCCAATGCTTGCAATGCTTATTTTAACGTCCGGCACATCCTTCAGTGCTAAAGCACAAGCCTCAATAGTAGCACCTGTGGTGAGTACATCATCTATAATCAGGACATGCTTGTGTGCCAGCAACTGCGGAGTGTGAATAGTGAAGGCATCCTTCATATTGTTTATTCTTTCGGCGCGGCTTTTTTGTGTTTGGCTTTCAGTATCGCGGGTGCGCAGGAGTGTACCGTAGAGCACAGGGATATTTAAAGTGCTGCTCATCCCTTTGGCTATCAATGCGCTTTGATTATAACCGCGGCTGGCTTCCTTTCTGCGCGAGAGCGGCACGGGAAGAATAAAATCAATACCTGTTGCCCATGTGCTGCCTGATAAATCTATACCGAACTGCCTGCCGAGATAAATACCTATTTCCTTCCTGCCCTTATACTTGAGGCCATGCATGAGGTGCTGCAGCAAACCATCGTTAGTGAAGTAGGCAAATGAAGTGGCGTACTGAAAAGGTATGCGCCCCGCAAGGCGCAAGGCAGTATCATTATCATTGATATCGTGATACTCTGTTTTGGGCAGATGTGCGTGGCAGCCAGTACATAACACCTGCTCCGCAGCAAGCAAAGGCTTAGCGCAGCCCTCGCAGAGGCGCGGATATAACAAGTGGATAAGACCGACTGCAATTTCTTTAAGTTTCATAGCGATGCATTAGCTAAAGTACATATCTGCCTCGGCTTTTCGGCGGATGATGAGACCATTTATTTTTTCGCCTGCGGCGTAGATCCATTTATTAAACTCGGCACGTATGGCAGGATCTGCGGGATTGTTATTGACCTTTTGCAGCAAGTGGCTGCCTTTTAGTTTTGCGGCCCCTTCGTTGTAACAAAAGCTGGTAAGGGCATTGAACTGGTGCTGGTTAATATCATCGCGGGTGAAGCTATCCACCGCAAGCTCATACTGCCGGGTGCAATGAGTGAGCAGCGCGAGTGCCCGCTCAGCAGTGATAGGTGGGTCAACCATTTTTACGCGCGAGCCGTCTTCATAATAGGTGCTGCCATAGCCGATAGTAGGGATACCGGCACTATCGAGATAAGGGTGAGTGCTAAAGCCTTCATAGTGCTTAATAAAGGTGATGCCGTTGGCATCGAGTGTTTGTATATGCATAGGGTTTTGGGGAAATTGAGGGTTTAAAAACCTACAGAATGCAGATGGCGCAATATTTATATAAAAATTATAAATAGATTAAAATTCTTGTTCAAACTTTTCTAAATTATTTTATTTGCACATGATTTCGGTATACCTGTTGAGTAATTATCTCCATATACTTGCCTTTATACTCGCCTTTTTTATACTCGTTAAGTTTATTATCCTGTTTTATCATGGCGTGAGTAATGAGCGCATTCCTGTGTTTTTTCAGAGCCTTACTTTTATGAGCAGGCAGACTATAAGAAATACAGACAGCAGATCATTGAAAGGATATTATAAAGCAAGTAATTCTGTAAATAAGGTATTTTATATTTTGATATTGCTGTTCAGCATTTTTTGCGGTTTTGTGTTTATGATAAGGGGTTAATGCAGGATTAGCGTGTATAATGTAACTGCAACAAACCGGAAGGAAAACTTTTACTGCCTGCTAATTTCATTTTCATTTCCGGCCGCCCTTCATTGAATAAGGCGATGCCCGAGCCGAGGAATACAGGGATGATGGAAATGATAAATTCATCGACCAGGCTATGCTTCATAAATTCATTTACTACCTGCGCACCACCATCAACAAAAATATTTTTGCCAGGTTGTTTCCTGATCTGCTCTACTAATGGCGGCAGCTCGCCCGTATAAAAATTGATATTGCCATCAGCAGGCCTGGCTGTTCTTGTAATAACATAGCACTGCTTATCGCTATGCGGAAACGGGATGCCAAATGACAGTACCTTGTCGTAAGTTTTGCGACCAAGTATTACTGTGTCAATCGTTTTTATGAACTCGCCATAGCCATAATCTTCGCCGGCAACCTCTACTGCCGAGAGCCAATCGAGATCGCCATCGGGGCGGGCTATGTAGCCATCTATGCTCATGGCTATATACACGATTACTTTTCTTGTTTCCATAAATTTCCGGAAATTTCCGGTGGCAGAAATTTTAATAATTAGTAATAAATATTGATTTTACTGCATTGCAGCGATGCTTTTTATGAAATTTCCGGTGGAGCGGAAAAATGGGAAAGCGGAAATTTTGTTGTTTATGTTTCATAGCGGTTTATGCTTTGTGCTGCACAAAGGCGGCGTTACAATGTTAGCCGCAATATACTACCGTTAACAAGGGAGATGCAAAAAAAGATATGCACATTGGGAAGGGAAAATTCAAAATTAAAATTTAAAACTCCGGTGATGCATGGTATAGAAAAGGCCTTCAACTGAAGGCCTTTTGAAAATTTTGAAATTACGATGCTACTGGACTATGACAAAGATCGGGTAGGTGCCGGTGGTGTCTGCCATATCGAGATAAATAGTATCGGAAGAGGGGGCTGAAATTCTGTAGTGTCTGCCACCATCTATATGTGTATGAAGGCTGTTGTCGTAAGCGCGGCCATATATATAAACGCTATCGGAAAGAAGACCTGTGAAAGTACCAATGGTACGATTGCCAGACTTGAAACCCGGCATAGCATAGGTGAAGCCATAACTTGGCGCCGAATACAGCGATATAGGCGCTATATAAAACATGGCGCTATCTATAACTGAAGTGCTGCCTTGATGACGCATGACTATAGACAGGGATGCAGTGGGAACAGGCGGCGGTGTTTTGCCCGATTTTTGACAGGCAGCAAAACAACATGCGCTGATGAGCAGGGTAAGGGTAAGCTTATGGAACATAGAACTGAAATTGATTAGGACAAATATATAACGAGGGATGATGCATTTTGTTATTTACTTTACAGAAAATAATAAGTAATGAATACCAGGCGTGGGCTAATGCTACTACTAATATGGTTATGCGGCAGTGCCATGTGCCATGCGCAAAACAACGCTGCAAAGCCATGCTCGTGGCCAGAAGGCGGGCAAATGGACTTCTGGCTGGGGGACTGGGTGATAACATACCCTGATAACAGCCACGCGTATAGTGTGGTAGATAAGAAAATGGATGGCTGCGTGCTGCATGAACAATTTCGCGACCCCGGTAAGAACTATGTGAGCGAAAGCTGGAATGTGTACAACCCTAACATACATAAGTGGCAACAGACACGTGTAGATAACCAGGGTGCCTACCTGCAGATGGCCGGCAGAATGGAGGATGGCAGTATGATACTATATGCAAAGCCAAAAATACTGCAGGAAGGGAACCTGCAAATGCGTGCAGTGTACTATAATGTAAAGCCTGACAGCTTTGACTGGAAATGGGAATCGAGCAGAGATAATGGTAATACGTGGAAAAGTGAGATAGAGATGCATTATGATAGGAAGAAGTAAGTTTAATTAGCTGGAATGCCGATTAGCTAATGTGTTGATGCATTAGAGACTCTGGATGAATTGGTAAAGGAAGGATTTCTTTAAGTACAGAAGTATTTTTACACGATCCGGATCTGCCGGGGATGGGTATCTGACATCTATTTTGGTGTTCAGAAATGTTATATAAAGCGTGTATTCTCTGTGCCAGGTGGGATCGTAAGTAGTATCTACCGTAAAGTGATGAAGAGATTCGCTCAACTGTATTTTTAGTTGCTGCTTGTCATTGTATTTCAGCAGCAGTTTTTTAAGATCATCCATATAAGCAGCCTTATCGTCACCTGCGAAATGGAAGGAGATGCGAAGTAGTTCTTGTTGTGCTTTGCCATGGTTACCCATTTCGTCATATATCTGGCTGCGGGCTATAGCGTATTCAGTTTTATAGTGTTCAGCATCGAAATTGCAAAGTACAAAAGGTGGATAAGTCTTATATGCTAATGCCAAATAATGGAATGCACTATAATATTTTTTTTCTTTCTCAAAAGCATAGCTAAGTATTAAAGCGGCGTTGTGCATATAACTTTTATCCACAACAGCCTGTTTTCCTTTAGCCACATTTTTGCCATTAATGTGTTGCTGAAAAAAGGGAAGAAGTAATTTTTCGGCATGGTTGTGATATCCCATATTATTATAAACACAACCAAGGGCTATGATGGAATTATTATATTGTTGAGAGTGTGGGTAATTTGTAATTACGTACCTAAAGTAATGCCGGGCGGATGTGAAATTAGAGTCACGATATGCTTTCAGGCCTTTATTGTAAAAATAATCTACTTGTTTCTGAGCATGGAGCCTTGCGCTTAACACCAATAGGGCTAATCCAAAAAGTAATAAATGTTTCATAGGGCAGGAAATAAATGTAACATCTATTTAACTGAATTGCAACCGCCATTAAAACAACAACCTATACACATCCTCAACTTTATTCACAGTTTTGATTTCTATTTTGTAATTCTTCTTATCTAAGCCTTTGGCGTTTGCTTTGGGGATAAAGATGGCATCCATGCCGAGTTTGTCGGCTTCGGCTATGCGCTGGTCGATGCGGTTGACAGCGCGTATTTCTCCGCTGAGTCCTATCTCGCCTACAAGACAAATATTGGACGGAAGAGCTTTGTCCTCATAAGAGGAAAGCAGGGAGCAAACTACTGCGAGCTCGATGGATGGGTCTTCTATCTTGAGGCCGCCGGCTATATTGACAAAGACATCTTTGGCACCGAAATGAAAACCACCGCGCTTCTCGAGTACTGCAAGCAGCAATTGCAAACGGCGAAGGTCAAGCCCACTGACGGTGCGCTGGGGTGTGCCATATACTGCCTGGGTAACCAATGCCTGCACCTCTATCATAAGCGGTCGTGAGGCCTCCATAGTTGCGGCAATGGCTACGCCACTCAATGGCTCGTCATGCTGGGACAATAATATCTCTGAAGGATTGCTAACGGGGCGCATACCTTTTGTAACCATCTCATAAATTCCCAGCTCTGAAGTAGAGCCAAAACGATTTTTGAGCGTACGAAGAATGCGATAAGCATAATGACGATCGCCCTCGAACTGCAATACGGTATCAACCATGTGCTCCAGCACTTTGGGCCCGGCAATAGAGCCTTCTTTAG
>JAFDXS010000194.1 GCA_018267795.1 Bacteroidota bacterium
AAAAGTAGCACATGACAAAGTAGTAGATAGTGTTATATTGATTGAGCAACTTAGCAAACTAAAAAACACACAGGGATATAAAACAGCACTCGCAATACAGCAACAAATACTGCAGGAGGAGCAAAACCAACAACAGGAGCTTGCCCGGCAGTTTACCCAGCATGACGATAAATGGTGGCTGGCTAAAATTGCGGAGCTCAAACACAACAGCTCACAGGCAAAAACACAGCAGCAATCCCAGATGTACCAGCGACTGGTAAATTTTCTTGGCCTTATCTGCTACTTGAATATAGATCACGCACTGAATATTAATGATATTTCAAATGTACCCGGCTATTTAAAGATTTTCAAAACTACCGATCCTCAAAATCCTGATTGCGCATACCTGTCAGCTATTTATTATATGAAACAAAATAATTCACAGCAGGCCATAGCCTCATTGCATGCTGCCGCTTCATTAGGCTATGACGATATCGCTCAGCTTCAGGCAAACCCGGCGTTTGCATCGCTTAAAAATGAGCCTGGCTTTGCAGACGTATTAAATACCGTAGCAAAAAATATTGCACAATAGGTCTGTACAGTATTAAACTTTTTCCACATCGGCTATTTTATCCTTAAAAGTCGTGTACTAACGTTAATTTTGTATATCACACTACAGCAGCATTTATTAGATATTTTAAACAATTATCCATGAAGTTTACTTACTATGGCCATTCTTGTTTTGTCGTGGAAACAGCTGGCAAAAAATTACTATTTGATCCTTTCATTACAGGAAATGAACTGGCAAAAGATGTAGATGTGAACAGTATTGAGGCCGACTATATACTAATATCTCATGGGCATGGCGATCACGTGGCTGATCTCGTAAGTATAGCAAAAAGAACAGGCGCAACGGTAATAGCCGCATTTGAGGTAGTAAACTGGGCGCAGCAGCAAGGCGTGGAAAAGGTACACCCTATGAACTTTGGCAGCTATAAGTTTGACTTTGGTATGCTAAAGTTTTTGCCTGCCTGGCACAGCAGTGCTATGCCTGATGGCAGCTATGGCGGCAATCCCGGCGGCTTTCTTATCATGAATAACGAAGGTAACTTTTACTATACAGGCGATACATGCCTGATGATGGATATGCAACTGGTGCCCCGCTATGCTAAGCTGGACTTTGTGATTATGCCGGTGGGTGGTAACTTCACCATGGATGCCGGCGATGCGGTAATAGCTGCTGAGTTTTTACAATGTAAGAAAATAGTAGGCGTGCATTTTGACACTTTTGGGTATATAAAAATAGACCATGAGGCCACAAAAGCACAGTTCAAAGCCGCGGGTAATGAACTAATATTGCCTAAAATAAAAGAAACGATTAATTTGTAACACTTTCCTCTTGCAAAAGAGGACATTATAAGTGAGGATAATAAGATTAAGATGGCAAAAGTAATAGCAATTGCAAACCAAAAAGGTGGCGTAGGAAAGACAACTACAGCAATAAACATTGCTGCGAGTCTGGCGGTATTGGAATATAAAACGCTGCTGGTGGATGGGGATCCGCAGGCTAACAGCACTACAGGCAATGGGTTTGACCTGAAAAACGTGCAGCTAAGCCTGTATGACTGTATGGTGAATGACACGCCCGTGAATCAGGTAATACTGGAAACAGAAACGCCTAACCTGCACCTTATACCCAGTCACCTTGACCTGGTAGGTGCTGAGATAGAGCTGATTCACCATCCCAACAGGGAACATGTACTCAAAAAAGTACTGGAACCTGTAAGTAATAACTATGACTTCATTATTATTGACTGCTCTCCATCTCTTGGCCTTATAACTATTAATGCACTTACTGCTGCAAATAGCGTTATAATACCTGTACAGTGCGAATATTTTGCATTGGAAGGATTGGGTAAATTGCTGAATACTATTAAAATAGTGCAAACCCGCATAAACCCGGACCTGAAGATAGAAGGCATATTGATGACTATGTATGATGGTCGTTTGCGTCTGTCTAACCAGGTAGTGGAAGAAATCAAGAACCACTTTGGCGAGATGGTATTCGATACAATAGTGCATCGCAATACTAGGCTGGGCGAAGCCCCAAGCTTTGGCAAGCCGGCCCTGCTGTATGATGCAGAAAGCACTGGTGCAGTAAACTACCTGAACCTGGCTAAGGAAATACTGCAGAAGAATAACATGACCAAGATTAAGAATCAGGATAAAATATTTGAAACAGACGAGCATGTCGCAGACCAATAAGAAACAAGCGCTGGGGAAAGGCATACGTGCTTTGCTGAATACCATAGATGAGGAGTTGCAAACAACGAAAGAGGGGGTACCTGCTGCTTCAGGGCAGAATACCGGTACTATTACACGTATTCCTGTTGACCAGATAACGGTGAATCCAAAGCAGCCAAGGCTGGACTTTGATCAGAAGGCGTTAGAGCAACTCGCAGAGAGCATAAAGCAACATGATATAATACAACCTATTACGGTAATAAGGCTCACACCTACTACCTATCAGCTGGTATCAGGAGAACGCCGCTGGCGCGCTTCGCAGATGGCCGGGCTTAAGGACATACCTGCTTATATACGCAGCGGCGACGATCAGGAGATACTGGAAATGGCCCTGCTGGAAAATCTGCAGCGTGAAGACCTGAATGCTATAGAAATAGCCTTTAGCTATCAGCGTCTGATGGAAGAATGCGACCTGACACAGGAACAGGTGGCCGAAAGAATGAAAAAAGAGCGCAGTACTATAGCCAACTATATGCGCCTTTTAAAACTGCCGCCTGATATACAAAAAGCAGTACGCGACGGACAGATAAGCATGGGCCACGCCCGCGCTATATTGGGCCTGGACCAGGTAGATCAGCAACTATACGTATACCGTGAAACACTGGAAAAAGAGCTATCTGTCAGGCAGGTAGAGCAACTGGTGAAAAATATGCTTGAGGAAAAGGCTACAGTACACAAGCAAGCTCCTTCCAAAGTGCAATTACCACCTGCATATAAGCGCATAGAAGACAATATGGCTTCTCACTTTTCAACCAAAGTAAAGCTGGATAGAAAAAAGAATGGCAAGGGTGCCGTTACTATTGAGTTTTACAGTGACGAAGATCTGGAACGCATAATGGATAAGATGAACCTGTAATGCCCAGGCGTGCAGATAGATTATGAGCAGTATGATACCTACCAACTGGCAGCAACAAGCTAAAGACAACCAAAAAGCCTACAAGCGCCTGCTTGAAAAAGGCAATAAAAATAAAATGCTGAAGGCACTCCCCTCCTTACACGAGGAGGCCTTCAGCAAAATAGATTGCCTGCAGTGCGCTAACTGCTGCAAAAACTACTCCCCCCGGTTCAAGACTCCTGATATAAAACGTATAGCCAAAGCCCTTGGCATGAAAGAAGGCGATCTGGTAGCCACCTACCTGCGTCTTGATGAGGAGGGCGACTACGTAGTAAAACAATCTCCCTGTCCTTTCCTCGCAGCCGATAACACCTGCAACATATACGAAGACCGCCCCAGCGATTGCAGGCGTTACCCATATACAGATGAAGACGTATTGCTGAAACGCGTAGCCTTAACGCTCAAGAATGCTACAGTATGCCCCGCAGTATTTACAGTGCTTGAAAGGCTGAATACAATGGATGTAAAGTAAGCACATTTACTGCGATTTAGCCATTGTACATAGCTGTCAGCGGCTTCAGCAGCTCCTTATGTGCCTCCTGATATATATCAGTTCGTACCCTAACAATTGTCATTCTGCTAAAAATCGTCCTGCTGTTATTTTACTAAACCTAAAACAGCGGTGTATGTCATTGTCTTTATTCTCAGATTACTTCAGTCAGCGACTATATGGTAAGCAGTATCTTAATCTATTTAGGAAAATGGCCTACACAATTACCAATGAATATGTGGAAGATGTAATGAAGTATATAGAGGATAAAGGTTTTGGTCCTTCATTCAATGAAATAATGGACAACGTAAAAAAGCTGGAAAACGATCTAATGGTAAAAGGTACATGGTTGCGCGATGATTATAAAAAAGAAAGAGGTAAAAGGTCACCCAGGCTTACAAAAGGGTTTAAAAGGATAATAAATAGCGCTATAAATGAATACCTAGGGCGGACAAGAGTAATATTAAGTATAAAGCCTAAAACGCCAAATTATTCTATACCATGCTTCTACAGCACTTATGAAATGAAAAACACACAACTATGAGCATATCAATTACTGCGTCTGTTGTAAACGACAGCACATCTAACATTGAAAGAAAGGCAATAAAGGTAATGCTGCAAAACGCCTGCGACTATATAAAAACTTTCCCACTGGAAACACATTTGCGCAACACGTCAATACTATCGATCCTTAAGGAGGAGTTATTGCCTTATAAGAAGGTGCCCGCTTACCTGGGCATAGGGTTCATTTCTTACGAAAATGCCAACTACATTCAGTTCACCTCCACATTTAAGTCATTCCCTTTAAACAAAGGAGATGAATTTATCTTCTATTTCGAGAATGGTGAAAAGCTGGTGTTCAACCTGATTTTCAATAGCAAAAAAGACGGCTACATGTTCAGAAACATGAGCCTGATAAAAGATACAGAAATTGAGCTAATAAAGCTATCTGACCTGAAATTCTGGAAAATAACCAATAATGTAAAAACCATATCAATGATTGGTGGCTTCACCTATCATGAAAACAATAACCAGTATGGCTCTGAACGGACTGGTAAAAAAATATTAAAACTCATGGCCAAAACCATACTGACCGCAAAAAGCAAGTTTGAAAAGAAAATGACATTGTAAAAGTTCAAAGGCTAATAACATTGAATAATCTCTAAATGCGTCTTATGAAAAAATATTTATTCTTAATATTAATGCTATCTGGCTTAACGGCATATTGCCAAAAAGCTGATGAAGCAACTGCAATAAATTTTGCCACAACATTGCTTACTCCCGGTAGCCATAAGCTGGAAATCCTGGAAAAAAACATCCCCGCAGATCTGCGACAAATAATAACTACATATAGAAAGGCAGTACAGGATAGTCTGCAATGGTACAACACGTACTCCCAACAGCATAAAAATGAAACACCACTACCTTATCATAACAATTTTGGCATAACAGAAGTGGAGTACAACAGGATGAATAAAGAGTTCCCATTATTGAAAATGAAAGTAAAGACAACAAAAGAGTTTGTCGTAAACAATACTAATGATCAGATAGCATTAAAGGGCGATGATGATTTCACATTGCTTGATGCAATAACAATTGACACAAAAAACAAGACGCTGGTGATAGGCGGCGAACAGATACCCTATACTGGAGAAGTAAATGAAAATGAAGAATCAGGCGTAGGCACCTGGAAAGGATATAACTGGAAACTGGAGGTGGGCAGCATGGACGACGTTAAAGCATTTAAACCCGTTGATTATACGATGATAGACCTGACACTGGGAAAAACCACTGACAATAAAGCAGTACTAAA
>JAFDXS010000195.1 GCA_018267795.1 Bacteroidota bacterium
AGAGTAGCTAAATGTGTTTCTGAAACTATAAAATCAGGCCTGTTCCCATTGGTGCTTGCAGGCGACCATAGCACTGCCGGCGGTACGCTGGCCGGTATAAAAATGGCTAAGCCCAAGAACAGGCTAGGCGTGATATGGATAGATGCACATGCTGACCTGCATACGCCTTATACAACTCCATCAGGCAACATGCACGGTATGCCACTAACTACTGCGCTGGACGAGGATAACCTGGATAACCAGGTACATAACCCTGACCCGCAAACTGTAGAACTTTGGAACAAACTAAAGCACCTGGGGAAAGTGCATCCTAAAATACTTCCTGAAGATATAGTGTATATAGCTTTACGCGACTTTGAAAAGGAGGAGGAATACCTGATAAAGAAATATAACATTAAGGTAATACCAGTACAGGAAGTGCGCAAAAAGGGTGTAGAAAATGTGGTAAGACAAACGCTACTGCACCTGAGCAACTGCGATGATATCTATGTGAGCTTTGATGTGGATAGCCTTGACAGTTCTATTTCCCGTGGTACAGGTACACCTGTGAGCAATGGGCTAAGAGAAAAGGAAGCAGAAGATCTTATTGCATCATTCATGCAAAACCACAAGATATGCTGCTTTGAAATAGCAGAGGTGAACCCCACTCTTGATAAAGAGAACCTGATGGCCGAAATAGCATTCAACATTCTGCAACGCAGTGTGAACCTCTTACTGATGAACTAATAACTGTAATACTTATTTACTTATCTCAAACTTCATTGCCTTGCCTGATGAGCCACTATGGCCTACAGGCGGGGTTAATGATATCTGATCGAAATAAAGTGTATCGCCGGGTTTGGTACGCTGGTAAAGGGAAGCAGTTACATTAGCTGAGAGTGTATCACCTTCACAATACTCTTCCCTGTAGTCTGTAAGTGGTACAAGATTACCTACTGAATCTTCATAAATATTCAGCTCGGCATAAGTAAAACTGAAGCCTTCTACTTTATAATAGTTTCCGAGAGAATCCTTTGCAGTAATGCCCTGTTTAGCAAGGGAGTCGAATAGCTTTTTAGATATTTTGCCTCCACTCACATTTGAATGCCCCAGATAAACAGGTATTTTAATTTTTTTCTTCTTAGTCGTATCTGCCGAGGCAGACTGAGCGGGCTGTGTTTGCTTAGCTGTTTGCGCAAACATAGTTGCGCAAACAGGCAGCAAAAAACAAGCTAACAATATGTATGAAATACGTTTCATTCGCTGTAAGGATTAAAGTAAACTCAGGCTTTCTTCTATCGTCTTAATTTTGGCAAGCGCATCGGCCTGTTTCTTACGCTCATTATCTATCACTTCAGGTTTTGCATTTTGCACAAAACGTTCATTGCCCAGCTTCTTCTCTACACTCAGCAGGAAGCCGCGGAGATAATCCAGTTCTTTTTGCATCTGGTCTTTCTGTACCCCGGTGTCAATAGTAGCATTCTGTGTTTCTATATATAGTTTGTCTGTTTGTACCACTATAGAGATACTGCCTTGTTTTGCTTCATCAGTATAGCCAAGTGTTTCAGCATTCACTTGTCTTCTTAATATAGACTGCGTCATTTCGTAGAATGCATGATGCTTAGAATCTATCCATAGCGCAATTGTATCTTTTGGCTTCAACTGATTTTTATTCCTGGCATCGCGTATGGCAGTAATCAGCTCCTGCAGGAATGCACCTTGTTTTAGTATCTCATGATTAATTACACCTTCGGTTTCCAATTGTCTTACCATCAGGTCATCGAGTACCTTACGGTCCCTGAGTGTATGGTAGATTTCTTCTGTAACGAAAGGCATATATGGGTGCAGCAATTGCAGTAGATGTTCGTATATGCTTACAGTACGTTCTAATACGTAAGCAGAGATCGGCTGGTCTTGTGCAGGTTTTACCCATTCCAGGTACCAGGAGCAGAAGTCATTCCATATAAGTGAATAGATAGTTTTCAAACCTTCGCTCAGGCGGAAGTCTTTGAATAACTCTGTGAGCTCCTCTGATACCAAAGCCAGGCGTTGCTCCATCCAGTCTATGGCAAAGCGTACATTGCTATCCTCTACACCGTCTGCTACCCTGCCCTCCCAGCTTTTCACCAGCTTCATGGCATTCCACATTTTGTTGGAGAAGTTGCGGCCCTGCTCCAGTCCGCCTTCATCGAACAACAGGTCATTACCTGCCGGTGAAGATATCATAACGCTGAAGCGTACGGTATCTGAACCAAAGTCGTCAATCATCTTCAGCAAGTCAGGTGAGTTACCAAGGGACTTGCTCATTTTGCGGCCCTGCTTATCGCGTACTATACCTGTAAAGTAAACTTTATCAAAAGGCTTTTCATCTTTAAACTCGTAGCCTGCCATTATCATACGCGCCACCCAGAAGAAAATGATTTCGGGCGCTGTAACTAGTGTGCTGGTAGGATAATAGTATTTTAGTTGTGCATTGTCCGGATTTTTGTTCCAGCCGAAAACTTCCATTGGCCATAGCCAGCTGCTGAACCAGGTATCCAATACATCCTCATCCTGTTTCAGCTCAGGATGCTTTGCAGCAAGCTCAGGTTTCTTGCTATTATATTGTTCAAAAGCTTGCTCGGCAGTGTTTGCTACATAGTAGTCGCCTTCGTTATCATACCATGCAGGTATGCGTTGCCCCCACCATAGCTGCCGGCTAATACACCAATCCTTGATGTTCTCCATCCAACTGCGATAGAGGTTTTTGAATTTGGCAGGGTGAAACTCTATGGTATCATCCATCACTTTTTCAAGCGCAGGCTTTGCCATTTCCTGCATATTGCACCACCACTGCATAGAGAGGCGTGGCTCTATTACTACATCAGTTCTTTCAGAGAAGCCTACCTGATTGGTATAGTCTTCTTCCTTTACAAAGTTGCCTGCAGCACGAAGGTCTTCTACTATTTTTTTACGCACCGTAAAGCGGTCTTCACCTACGTATAGTTGCGCAGCTGCACTCATGGTACCGTCATCATTCAGTGTGTCTATTACCTGCAGCTTATGTTTTAAACCCAGGTTATAGTCATTGATATCATGCGCTGGCGTTACTTTCAATGCACCTGTACCAAATTCCTTGTCTATATACTCGTCGAAAATGATTGGTATTCTTCGATTGATAAGTGGCACGAAGCAATAAGCACCTTTAAGGTGCGCATAACGTTCATCATCAGGGTGTACACATATAGCAGTGTCGCCTAAAATAGTTTCAGGACGAACGGTAGCTATAGTTATATATTCTTCTTTATCGCTATCGAGCCTGTAGCGAACGTAGTAAAGCTTGGAGTTAGTTTGTTTATGTATTACTTCTTCATCGCTTAAGGCAGTCTTTGCTTTAGGGTCCCAGTTTATCATCTTAACCCCGCGATAAATATTACCCTTGTTATACAGCTCTACAAATACACGTATCACTGCTGCATAATAGTCTTCATCCATGGTGAAAGCAGTGCGATCCCAATCTAAGGCACAACCCAATTTGCGCAGCTGCTCAAGTATTATACCGCCATACTTTTCCTTCCACTCCCATGCATAGCTTAGAAAATCCTCACGCGATAAAGTCTTTTTGTCTATACCACGCTCGCGCAGCATACCCACCACCTTTGCTTCCGTAGCTATGGAAGCATGGTCGGTACCAGGTACCCAGCATGTATTATAGCCCAGCATTTTTGCACGGCGTATCAGTATATCCTGTACAGAATTGTTGAGTGCATGGCCCATGTGCAGCACACCTGTAACATTAGGCGGCGGCATCACTATTGTATATGGTGGGCGGCCATCCGGTTCAGATTTAAAATAACCTGAAGTGCTCCAGTGCTTATACCACTTCTCTTCTGCTTCTCTATGCTGAAAGTTTTTACTTATTTCCATGCTTCTGTACTAAAATTTTGGCGTGTGCAAAGATAATATCTATAAATTGTCTCAGCGACACAAGGCACAGCATCTGATATATTTTTATAAATAATAATAAATAGATACTTGCAACTATTGTTTACCTGTTATTGCTTTCACTTAAAATTGATAAAAAATATGTTGCGCTGCAACTTATGCGATATAATCTTAACAACACTTTTTATTTAAAGCCGCTAAATTGACTCAATAATAAAATCCTCTTTAGTAAATTCATGCAATTATAGCTGCGGACAATGAATTGGAAACAGATTAAATGGCGAATACAATATTATTTTCAATACTTCCCCTTTACACTTAATACTTTTTTGTGCGCCATAGCTGCATATTTTACATATAGAATTCTGTATAAGCCTGTAGCAAAAAATGAGGAGCCCTCTCCTTTCCTGCCCTTTATCTTGCTAATGGGGAAACTCGTTTTCTGGTTTATTATAGCATTACTGGCACTCTCTGTATTAAGCACATTGATAAGCTGGCTGCATTATTTATGGCTCAGGCGAAGTAAAAACACAAGGCTACAGGTAAATTTCACAACTGAAACGCGGCAAGGCAAAAAGAACAAACTATATCTCAACGCGACATTAGAAGGAGTATTACGCCCCGTGTTAGGCTTTGTAAAAGGCCGTTTATTTTATGACAATCATGAAATGACTGATAAATTCAGCCTGCTATCTAACAAGCGCAAGGAGCAAAGCTTATGGCATACTGCAATAACCGGGCGTAGCAGGCTGGCATTACCGGATATAAAAGAGTATGAACTAAGAGGTGGCTTTATTTATTTCCAGGACATGCTGCATCTTTTTTCATTGGCGGCGGCACAGCCTGTGAGCGGGCAATTTTATCAGCCACCAGTACTGACTGAAGAGCAGGACCGTGAAGTATACCCAAAGAAGACGGAAACTATGGATGTGCGCATAGAGCAGCTAAGGCGCGTAGAGGGCGAGTACCTGAACTATAAAGATTTTGAATCTGGCGACGATGTGCGGCGTATAGTATGGAACGTATATGCACGAAATCGCGAATTAGTGGTGCGAGTACCTGAGCTATATGAACCTTATGCATCTCATCTATATTTCTATGCTTCTTTTCATGCAGCAGTGAAGGCCCAGTGGCTAAATGAAGGCTACCTGAAAGAGATGCTTAACTACTTCAAAAACAATATCTGGACAGTATATGATACGCTATCGAAGAAGGAGTGGCAGATGCGCTACATACCGGACCAAAATTTCAACGTACCGGAACAGCTATCTGATGCCGAACGCAATGCCCGCATAATAAGCAATAGCGGCTGGCATACCGACAAGCCGCTAAATGGATATTTCAATCCCAGGCAAGGCGCTGTTATCTGTATCTCGTCCCTTACGGACACTGAAGAATTACGAAATTTGCTGGAGCGTTGCGATGCATCTACAGTAGTATATTTCGTAAAGTTATCCCGCGTATTCAGGCATTTTGTGGCCTGGAGCTGGTTTAAACGATTAATATTTCTTCCGCCAAAAGACCGTCTTAATAAATTGCGGAGCCGCT
>JAFDXS010000196.1 GCA_018267795.1 Bacteroidota bacterium
TGTACTAAATGCAGAAGGATTGATTGCTACCAGGAAACTACAAGTGGTAAAATAATTTGAGCACCTATTTTATAATTAGCAAAGCCTGTCCAATGACAGGCTTTGCTAATTATGTGCTAGTAGATATTAGCTATGTGCCTCTTTAAATTTCTTTACGGCCGCTGTGAGTCTTGGCACTACTTCCATAGCATCACCCAGCACGCCATAGTCAGCAGCTTTGAAGAATGGTGCTTCAGGATCTTTGTTGATAACCACTATTGTCTTAGAGCCGTTAACACCAGCAAGATGCTGTATAGCGCCTGAAATACCTACAGCTATGTATAGATTAGGACGAATGGTACCGCCTGTCTGGCCTACGTGCTCGTGATGCGGACGCCAGTGTGCATCTGCTACGGGACGAGAGCAAGCTAATGCTGCACCCAGTTCTTTAGCAAGATCTTCCAGTACATACCAGTTTTCAGGGCCTTTCATGCCACGACCACCTGATACTACCAGCTCTGCTTCGCTTAATGGCACAGCTCCGGTTACCTTATTGACTTCTTTTACCTGTATGCCAAAATCTTTATCTTCAAAAGCTACATCCAGTTTCTCAACAGCAGCCGTACCAGTGCCTTTCTTTACCTGGAAGGTATTAGGCATCAGTGTTACTACTTTTATGTCGCTAGTGATATTTACGTAAGCAAAAGCTTTGCCTGAGAATACTGTTTTCTTTATTACGAAACCATTTGCAGTATCAGGGTAAGATACAGCACCTGCAACCAGACCAGCTTTCAAGGCGGCTGATACACGCGGTGCAACAGCTTTGCCCGTTACATCATGCAGCGCCACTATTACTTTAGCAGCTTCTTTCTGTGCAGCAGTAACCAGGACCTTAGCATAAGCCCGGGCATTAAGATTATCGAGGCGAGCATCTGCAGCGTGCAGCACTTTTGCAGCACCAGCCTGACCTAAAGTTTGCATTTCACTATCAGCAACAGAGCCTACTGCAACCGCAGTAACGGTAGTGCCCAGCTTTTCAGCTATAGCAGCAGCGTACTGCACAGCTTCGAATGTTTTTTTCTTAAAAACGCCTTGTGTATGTTCTGCTAAAACTATTATAGACATTGTAGTTAATTAAAAAGTCAAAATTCAAAAGTTTAAAAAATCGTAAGCCTTATATCACTTTTGCTTCGGTATGCAATAGCTCTACCAACTCATCCATGTTTTCAGGACTTATCATTTTCACGCCTGTTTTAGCAGGCGGAAGCTCATAAGATACGATGCTTGTAAGGGCCTGAATATCAGCAGGGGCTACGACTTTCAATGGTTTGGTGCGGGCAGCCATAATGCCGCGCATATTAGGGATGCGTGCTTCAGCCATACCCTTCTGACATGAAACAACAAGCGGAAGCGAACAAGTATCTGTTTCTTCACCACCTTCTATCTCGCGCTTAACGGTAGCTGTACCAGCTTCTATCTGCAGGCTTGTAGCAAAACCAATAAAATTCATATCGAGGAAACCAGCCAGCAATGCGCCTACAGAGCCATTATTATAGTCGATAGATTCTTTACCGCAAAGTACGAGGTCGTAATTGCCTGTTTTAGCATATTCAGCTATCTGCGCAGCTACCACATAAGGGTCGCTGCTATCAGTGTCTATACGTATAGCTTCATCGCCACCCAGCGCCAATGCTTTGCGAATAACAGGCTCGGCATCAGCCTTGCCTACGGTAACAAGATGCACATCAGTAGTGGCACCACTTTCTTTCAACTCCAGCGCACGTACCAACGCATACCATTCATCATAAGGATTGATGATAAATGTAACGCCTTGAGTACTAAAATGCGTGTTATTGTCGCTGAAAGCTATTTTGGTAGTGGTATCAGGAACCTGGCTTATACAAACTAATATCTTCATCAGATTGAGATTTGCTTATTAATTAGGTGGCAAAAGTACGGAAAAGAGCAGATAGTATTTAACCGCTTATCATCTATAATTAATGTATTATATTAAGGAAATGAGCAACATCTTCATAATACTTATGACACAATACCTAAATATTACTTATTAAAAGTGAGCTGCCAGGATACTCCAAACTTATCGCTAAGCCAGGTGAACTTTTTGCTGAAAGGATATGGACCAAGAGGCATTAACACACTACCCTCCAGCGACAATGCCGAGTATAACTTATCAATTTCCTCCTCAGTATCGCAGTTGACAAAAAGTGACATGGCCGGAGTGAAAGTAAATGCATGTTTTACGTTGCTGTCGATGCACATATAAGTTTGTTCGCCGAGTGAAAAAACTGCGTGCATAACTTTTCCTTTCATGTGCCCGTCTCCATCGCCATAACGATTGATGCTGACAATGGAAGAACCGGGAAACAAGGAGATGTAAAAGTTCATGGCTTCTTCAGCGCGACCATCGAACATAAGGAATGTGGTGATCTTTTGCATGGTGTTTAAAGATTATGTAACAATTTATGGGAAAAATGGTTTGCTGCAAACTTGACGCATTATAAGGCTGGGAGCATTTACCATAGCCAATATTACAAAGAATAAAAATGTAACATTATGCCCCATTTGTGCCCCATGCAGTAATTAGCTCCCGGCGCGAAACTGTACTGCCTGCAATTTCCGGAATTTCCGGTTTTTTCCGGCGCCGGTAATTCCATTCCGGGGTTTATCTTATTGATAATCATAAGGGTAATAGCTGAATGAGCTTAAATTTCCGGTGGAAAGAATTTTTCCGGGTGGTTGTCGATGCGAAACTGATATGATAGGATTTATGTCAAAGAACTTTGGATGTGTTGCCAGTGCGCAAACACAGTTTTGCAAGATACTATTGCGGGGAGGCGAAACCCAAATAAACATATCCACATTTTTAATTAAAAAGTAAAAATTAAAAAGTAAAATGCTAATGGGTTTATAGCGTTTCGTATTGCTTTGCGCGAGCGCGTTGGTGAGGAAGACCAACATGGAAGAAATTACGGCATAGTTACGCAGGGTTTCGTAATTTTCTGAGCGGGCGTATTCGTGAAGAATGCCAACACAGGAGGAATCTTCCTGTAAATAAGATAAAAATGTTTGAAGGAAAACAAATAGATATTCAGGGGTTTCAAATACCGTCCAATGCCCCACTCTTTTTAGCTATCCTGTCAATACATGTTTTAGCTGGTCTGACCTGCGCTATAAGCGGCGTTTTTGCGACGCTATCAAGAAAACAACATGGATTTCATTCAAAAGCAGGGAACGTTTATTACAAGTCGTTATGGGCAGTCTTTATTACAGCTTCGGTTATGGCTGCACTCCGTTGGAAGGAAGATTATTATCTTTTTATTTTAGGGTTAATCTCTTTGAGCATGGCATATATTGGAAGAAAAGCAGTAAAAAATAAGTGGCCCAAATGGAGTATCATACATATCATCGGAATGGGAATGTCTTATATATTTTTGCTAACTGCCTTTTATGTTGATAATGGCAAATTCCTGCCTGTCTGGAAAAATTTCCATCCTGTGATATATTGGCTATTGCCTGGAATAATCGGGATTCCGATTATAATCAGGACCTTACTTCGGCATCCTTTATCAAGAAATTATTTCAATGGAAGACAAAAGGCATAGTGGTACCGTTAAGGGCTAAAAAAATAACAATAATTGAAATCCCAAGCTAAATCACATAAGGAATATGTGTGAACTGCCTGCAATAAAAAAGGATACCATATCCTGGTATCCTGAATAAAAAAGATTGATAGTATATCTGGAACTAACTTCCTCTAGTGCCGCCTGTTTTAACGGGTTTCTTGGAAACTCCTGCAGATTTGGACGCTTTGTTTACTGTAGTATTGGCTGCTGCTGCATTACCTTTAGCTGACTTGTTGTCTTTCTTATTGTTTTTCTTGGCGTTTGACAGTAATGACATAAACTTATGTTTTTTAGTAAAAAATAATCACTGAATAATGTGGTAATCTCTGTATGTAATTTATGACTTTTTTTGTTCTTACCATTTTTTGAAAATAATGAACACCGCGGCTACTATCATACAAAAGCCCAGGATGTGATTCCACTCGAACCGCTGCTTGAAAACAACCATAGAAAAAATCATGAATACGATGAGTGTGATCGCCTCCTGAATTGTTTTTAACTGCACGAGACTAAAGGGGCCACCATCATCTTTGAAGCCAATCCTATTGGCAGGGACCTGGAACAGATATTCGAAAAAAGCAAGGCCCCAGCTGATGAGAATAATAGAAAAAAGTCCCAGGTTTTTGCCCCAGGACATTTCTTTAAATTTCAGATGCCCATACCAGGCAAACGTCATGAATGTATTTGAGATGAACAAAAATATTACTGTTAAGAAGCCGCGCATGGTGTTGGTTTTTATATAGCCTTTTGTATTGATTTGCAATGCAATCTAAAACTATACCAACAAATTAGCAGTGTATTTCGTTCAGCTCATCTAATTTTTTACAAATTTCATTATTTGCTGCTGCCCATCGCCCTCAATACGCAGAATATAGATACCATTCGAAAGCCCGGAGGTATTAATGGTGATATTATCGCTATTGAGCATCTGTACCTGGCTTATAGCCCCCACCATATTTGTGATGGTGAGCTTAAGCGGGTGATTCGCTTTTCGCCCGTTAATATCAATATGCAATAAATCCGCTGTGGGATTGGGGTAAATATTCAGTGTAAATGCATTATTCATAGCAAGCTGCGGCACTGCTGTGTATGTGTAGTGGCATGCAGGAAAGGTATCTGTAGGGGCTGGCGTTACCGTTAATCCATATTTATATACCTGATCGAAAATTGTTTGCATATTATTTGTAATGGTACCATCACCGTTGCAAAAAACGATAGCACCTATTTGCTTTTGCATGTTGAAAAACATAGCTGTGGAAACACCTGCATCACCACCAGTGTGGCCCCATAGAGTATCACCATTTGACAAATACCGATAGAAGAAAATGCCCTGGCCGAAAATATTATGCTGCGGAGAAAGCATAGTATCTACCGTGGCACTATTCAATATCCTTTCTCCATTGTAGATGCCATGCTGCGTGTACATGGTCATGAAGCGGGCAAGTGCTGTAATATTTGTGCGCAGCTGACCATCCGGGTAATCGGGGTAGCCATATAAACCTTCATCAAAATAATAGGTGCCCGTCCAGCGATAGGGACGTGCAATAAGGGTAGTATCCGACAGGCCCGCAAGCTTTAGGGCAGTATTATCCATACATAGCTTTGCAAAGATCGCGGTATCGCAATAGTGGCTATAATCATCACCTGAAATCCTCTGCACAAGATATGCAGCCAGCGTAGCGCCAATGTTTGAGTAATTTGTGCGTGTGCCTGAGTGATAGAAATAAAAATTATTAGCGGCGCTGTAATAAGTGCCACCGGGAACGAAATAATTGC